>JAITUO010000182.1 GCA_031286245.1 Coriobacteriales bacterium | reverse complement strand
CCTTTATCCTCACTCTTGGCTTCTTCTTCCAAAGTAGCCATCAAATCGTCATTGATATAACAACCAGCGATGATGTTTTGGCGCATCAGGCGGGCCGCCCCGGCGTTTAGCAGGAAGATGTTGGCGATCAGTGGTACATCATATCCGTTGTCTTCAAGGTACCATTTCAATTCTTCCATCTTGCGACTGTCGTATCCAAGTTGGGTGATAACGAACTTCGACCCGACAATGACTTTTTTCTCGAGTTTGAAATACTGGGGGATAAGTTCGCCTTCGTAATACTTGAAGGGGTTGACCACTGTGCCAGGAAAGAAATTCGCCGGCATTTCACGGGTGTCACCACCGCGGCCTTTGACCACCAGGCCTTCGTTCATGTCCAGGGACATTTGCACGAGATGGACGGGGTCGAGATCATAAACCGGACGCGCTACACCAGACCAACCGCTGGTCTGGTAGTCACCAGTCATCAACAGCAGGTTTTCCATGCCATAGCGTTGCAGCATGTAATACTGGGCCTGAACCTGGTTACGACTGCGGTCTTTTCCAGTGAAGTGGATCAATGGAGTGATCCCCTTGGCTTGAAAATCGGCGGCGAAGCTGTCCGCCAGCAGGGCTGGGTTGCCGCTGGGATTGTCTGTCACCGAGATGGCATGTACCCGCCCAGTTTCCCAGATTTTCTCAGCGACCTCGAACTCGTGAACCTGGTTTGGCTCGGCGGCACCGCGCCCAGGGATCACCTCACAGGTGATGACGAATTCGCCATTTTCGATTGCTTCTCTCATACGATTAATCATAGGCAGACTCCTTGTTTGATGGTGAATTACTAATGTAGCCTTTATCTGCTGGTCAGGGCAAGAAAACTCAAGCTTTCTGTGCATCATGCCAAACGAGTTGCTTGTGCAATGTGCATCATTGACTTTTCGCAGCTAAATGGCCTATTCACAGCTCCAGCTTTATACGAAAACTATCGGTTGAGTGCAGCTTTTTTGCGTGTGGATAAGGACAATGCACCCCTTTGATTGTCAGCTTGTGTTCGATCGTATTTACCCATGAGCAGTCTGCTGCGACAGAGCCGCCCCCCTGATCAACCATTCTACCTTATCCTCATAAGACAATACCGAAGTAATTCTTCAGTGCCTCAGTGCGTAACCTGGCATCCGAGATATCCTGCTCAATTGTTTTATCGGTAGAGACCAGTTTGAGTTTGTCATTGGTGATCGAAACATAACCGTCAGTCCGAGACAGGTTGACAACCAGGTTTTTCCTAAAATAAGCATCCGGAGCTGTGGAACAGTAATAATTAATTGCTATGAAGTCGACTTCGAATTGCTGCATTTCCTCAAATGAAAGGACAGTCAGATCATCTTGATCATCACTGCCGATGCGGGTCAACAGCCAGGTCTGGTCTGTGATCCCGATCTGGGGATCCGACTGTCCGTAAGTCAGTCGGAAGCGCACACCAAAAGGATCAGTAAATGAGCCAGAGCAGAGCAATACCGCCATAGCTGGGACTGGCCCCCCATAGCCGACTTCGACCAGGTAGGTACCCTGGCAATCCTCGCCTGAGAAGTCCACGACATTGACTCGGTGCAGGCGAGGTTTGATGCCTGTGTAACCTAGCATGGCCCGCCCCAGAAATGAACGCGTTGTAAAACCTAAGGCTTTTAAAAGTGAGTTGAAGGACTTGTTTAACTCAAAGCAATAACCTCCACGCCGACGACTGACGATCTTGTTAAATAGCTGCTGAGTACCGAGGTTGATGGGATGCTTAGAACCGACGAGGTCAATGCTTTCAAAAGGGACTGAAACAAGATGTGCCATCACCAACTTGTTCAACAATTCGAGGGATGGGCTGAGAGGCCAGGCATGTGGTGTGGTTACTAGATTCTCGCGTAAAAGTATAGCCTCGTCAGCCATACCGATGCGTTCCAGGTATAAAGCAGCCTGTTCATAAGTCAATGCTTCGTTCAAGGCTACCTGCTCGTTAGGTTGTGGGCCCTGGCTGTCGGGTTGTGCAACGTTTTCTACCTTGTCGTTGGTCTGTGCATCAAGTAACTCTCTGCCCTGGCTTTCAAACAGATCTGATACAAGCTCCGCGTCAGTCATTCTTCTCCCCTCGTATTTTTTATTTATATTGCCTGCTTGTTTATTTCGATCAGCACTGTCAGACAGAACCTGCCTCAAGCCTCCATCATATATAGCGCTACCAGGGTTTGCAAACGGACTTCCGGGTCGCCTTCGAAGTCCATGCGGGTGATGAACTTGATCTGGGATATCTTGGCGGTCAAGGTGTTGCGATGCAGAAAAAGCTCGCGAGCTGCACTGGCGATCCGCATGTCGTGTTTGAGAAAGACGCTGAGAATGTGCAGCATATTAGTCTCGTACTTCTCATCATAACGTTTCAGTTGAATCAGCCCGCGTGGAATGATTGACTCTAAGGTAGTGGACTCCTTACAGATGCTGACGATGTAGTCCATGAAGTAGTTCTCGAAACGGTAATACGGTCGGATGCCATGTCGCTGGGGACCAAGCTCACAGGCAGCCACAGCCAGGCGGTATTGGTTGGTCAGTCCCCAGAACCCGTTGAAGATATTACTAACTCCGATATAGACATTCAGTTTATCTAATTCATGGGAGAGCATTTCTAAAGTCTCAGTCTGTGACAAGGTGCTATGGTCAGCATTGATGATGAAAACCATACGATGCTGATGCACCGTATAGATGGTCTGGCTGGTTTTGGTACAGGTGTGTTTAGCTGCAGCAGCCAACAGGCCATTGGGGTAAAGTGGGTTTAATGGCACAGCGACAATGCAGTAATAGGCATTGTCCATACCCCAGGCAATGCTTTTTAGAGCTGCATCGGTCTCCTCCAGAACTGTCACCTGATTATCAAGCAGTTTGTGAACCTGGACATCCAAAAGCTTGGGCGCCGATGTATTCCACTCCTCATGAAAAGTCATGCCATTGGCAATGAAGTCAGCCAGCAGGGTGATCAAGGTCATATCACGGTTAGTAAAGACTCCCCCGATCTCATCAAACGACAAAGTCCCGACCAGGCGGTTCTCAATGAAGATGTTCTGATTCAACGTCCGGTAGCCGCTGGGGGTCGGTAGGACGAAAGGAGTCGTGTAAGAGTAGGCTTTCTCCTGAAAACGCTCTAAAGCATAAACACCGATAGAAGGATTGTTATTATCGATCACTGGATTCTGGTAGCCTTGCGGTAGATCATAGGCATCCTCATCGATATTGGCGAATATCGTCTGCATGTGCGAATCAATCAGATACATCGGTCTTCGGATGATTGGTGCAGAAAGCTCAGCCAGTCTTTTCAAGCGCTTCTTGGAGATCAGAGCTTTCTGGATGTGGTTCTCCCACAGCTCATACATGCTGAATTGTTCAACAACATCGGAAAAAATCCTGGTCAGAGAAACCTGTTTGTTAACCCACAAAAGGTTGACCTGCTTATCGAGTAGGGCTTTTGGAGGATCACCAATGACGACCAGCGAGCTGTTCTCGACAATGTTTTCGATGCCCTCTGCATCGAGTGCTGCAGCCTCTACAATATAGAGCAGGCTGCGCTTGGTCTTCTGGCCATCGAACATGGCTGGGAAGCGCAATCGCCTAACCGGATAATCCTCGACCAGTCGGGCTTTAGGTCGATACGTATTTAAATCCTCGACGATGACGTGCAGATTGACTTCCATTGAAGCTCCTTGTCGGTTCAGCTTCTTCAGTTAATCCTTATGGTTACATTGTAAATGTGCAAAGTGTATAAAATCAAGGCCTAATTTTGCGAAATATATGCACGAATGCCCGGAGTGCTATTTCAACTATCATTTGGAGAAAACCTTAGGTGTGAAAGCGTTGATTTGACAGTCGAAAATGAGATGCTATTATTATCATTCGCTGTTTGACGTGCGCCGTTACCGCAGCTGGATAGAGGGCTTGACTACGAATCAAGATGTCGCAGGTTCGAATCCTGCACGGCGCACCATTCAGGCAAGATCTGTGTTTTCACATACTCCTCGGTCTTCATATTCTCCTCTCAGCTTGGTGTGCGACCACTAATCCTGGGAATTTCGAAGTTTTTGGCCAAAAAGGGGCGTTATGTATAGTTTTCTATGGATTTCACACAGATAGAATTCTGCCACAACTCATCTACCAGCACGTTTAAATTGTGGAGAAGACCGGATCGTGCAAAATCGGCCAAACAGCCATACATGAGGGCTCTTTTTGGCCAGAAACTCGGAAATTCCCAGGATTGCCAATTTATAGGCTATACAGATACGTAGAAGTCAAAAGAATGAGCTAAAAACATTAGATTCGTGCAAGCCATGAAGGCTTGCACGACATATGCGGCGAAGCCGCTCTTGGCGCGCAAGCGTCAGCTTGCGCGTTACTAATTTATCTGTTACTAGCCTGATTGGTATTTGCTTTACTCTGAGCAGTTGCGAAATAGTAAAAGGTGCCTGGCCATTGCTGGCGGTTGTGATGTTATAATGTCCGGCAGTGTGTCGAGTCTATGTTATGGTCTATAATAATGACCAATATTAGAGCATCTGAAAAAAGTTGACTGAGAGTCGGTCTAATCAGGTGTGTATCGTGTCATCAAGGACGAAAATAAACGAGAGATAAGGATGGGCGATGAAAACAAAGCACAAGAGATATCTGGTCATTGCAGCAATGGTGCTAATGATGACAGTCATACTGGCAATGATCGGTTGTGCGCCGAGAGTTGCTGAACCTAAACAACCCGGAACCGGCGATCCCGGTAATGGTCCTACTGTCGATTTAGGGGTCTGGACGATTGATAAAGACTGCACTTCCTGCCATGCGACAGCAGTAGCCAGCATTACTAATACCGGTACTGCGACAGCCATCCACTATGCGGAACCTGGAGTCTCTTGTGTGACCTGTCACATCGATACTGGTGGTGCGTTGACAACAGGCCATGCTAATTATGCCAGTGCTGCCGAACCAACCAGGTTGAAGAAGAGTAATGTCAGCAACTCGACCTGTCTGACCAGCGGTTGCCATGTCAAAACCGAGTTGATCGCTGCAACAGCATCTGTGACCATACTGACTGACTCCGATGGCACAACGGTCAATCCTCATGATGTCTCTGACAGTGACTCCCACAATGAAGGAGTAACCTGCGCCGCCTGCCACAAGGTACACTCTCCAACTTCCCAGGTCGAGAGTAACGCTAATACGTTATGTGTATCCTGTCACCATGAGCATGTCTTTGAGTGCAACACCTGCCATGACTAGGTTTATTTTGTAGTAATAAAAAGCGGCTCTGCGGAGCCGCTTTTTTTATGCTTAGGGTATTTCGAGGCTGCTTCAGCTAGAAAGCTCCGCGGGCTCCTCCACATCTTCTTTTATAACTGGGGAGAAGACCCTGACCACTCCAGTAGCAACTGACTGTGATCCCCGACTGCGGACATTGCTGTAGATGACCAGACGATCCTGTAAACCCCAACCAGCCAGTGTGTCTCCGTAGTCAGCAGAATCAGCGACTGGCGGAATTGAGTAATAGATGCGGTCGACAGCATCGATTCCGATGACCCGGGTCGCCGACTTGACGACCAGACGACCATTTAGCATGACTGGCGGAGCGCTGGGTTTACGGGAGAGGTGCAGCCAGTAATCGGAAAGTGGCAGAGGCATGTAGGTTCCGTAAAACCCCAACCCTTCTGCATAGGAATAGTTGTTTTCGATTGAGAAACTGAAGTTTTTGTCAAGGTAGATCGCCTCATAGACACGTACTGATTGCGGCATGATAGCCCAGGCTATTGGACGGTCGGTTGCTGTAGATAAAGCTGTGAGTTGATAATAGATGTTTTTGGTGTCCACACGTGGGGCAAAGGTCAAAACACCCTGGCTGATCAACGGACTGGTGCTGATACGGCCGTGCGAAGTGTAGACGATCCATGGTTGGCGCCTGTCATAAACCATCGCTTTTAAATATGAGTCCTCGTACTGGGCAGGTCCATCAGGGTTGGGCATGACTGTCCAATAGACCTTGTCACCTTCAATGGCTATCAAGGGGACTTCATAGTCAGGATCCCCCTCATCGATCAAGACAGCATCCCCCAGGCCTTCTGCAGTAATCGGAGCGACATAGACTTGCCAATGGAAATTGGAGATATCGTATTCAGTCCATGCCAGCAGGCTGTCGCTGGCCCGGCCATCATAAAGTATGGCATCGGGATGGCTTTTTTGAGATCCGACAGCCCGATTGAGCAAGGGAGTCAACTGCCCACTGTTCAAGTCCAGCAGCTTAAACTCAACCAATGCCTTGCCCTGATCATTTGGAGTCAGAGCTAAAGCTGAGTTGTTGTCGATTTGGTAGACAATCGTACCGTAAGGCAGATAGTAACGATTTGTCTCCCTTAAGTAGTCAAACAAAGGTCTTTCATCGAAGAGGGTAGCTTCAAGCAGCTGTTCGACAGAGACTTTCAATGTGACGGGGTCTTCACCAGCAGGTGTCGGAGGGACAGCGAACTCGTCTTCAACTGCCGGCTCCTCTAAGTCACAGCCGACTAAACCGGTGGCTACTGATGCGGCCAGAACCGCGGTGCCAACACCTGCTACTGCACTGGCCGCTAAAAAACCGCGTCGGGAAATATCACTGCCAGCGGCGTCATGTGAGTCACTACCAGCAGCGTCATTTATGTCAACGCCAGCGGTGTCATATAAGTCTTTTATCCCCATGCTTGTCTTCCCAACAGAGCTTTGCCGCCGATGTCTCGCCGGTACATCTTGCCTGAAAAGTCAATCTGATCGACGGCTATGTAGGCTTGCTGCTGGGCAGCTTGAAAACTGGCGCCCAGCGCAGTGACGTTTAGCACTCGCCCACCAGCGGTGACTAATCTACCAGCTTCATCAACAGCTGTGCCGGCATTGTAGACAATTACTCCTGGCAAGCTCTCTGCCTGGTCAATGCCTGTGATCAGCTTACCCCTGGCATAGTCTCCGGGGTATCCCGCGGAGGCCAGTACTACACAGACTGCCCAATCAGTTGACCAGTCAAGCTCAATCCCACTAAGGTCTGCCAGAGCGGTTTTATACAGGACTTCCAGCAGATCGCTTTTCAAGCGAGGGAGCAAAACCTGGGTCTCCGGATCTCCGAAGCGGGCATTGAATTCCAAGAGTTTCGGGCCTGACTCGGTCAGCATGAAACCACCATACAATACGCCGCGATAATCGATACCCTCACTCGCAAGACCGGCGATTGCATGCTGCATGATATCCAGCATCTGGTCATGTTCGGCTGGGCTGACAATTGGAACCGGCGAGTAAACCCCCATCCCTCCGGTGTTCGGACCAGTGTCTCCCTCACCAACTCGCTTATGGTCTTGAGCGGGAGCCATTGGCAGCATATCTCTGCCATCTGTAAACACCAGAAGCGAACATTCTGGGCCTTGTAAGCATTCCTCGATCAACACAGTTGAACCGGCTGCACCGAACCTGCCAGCCAGGCAGTCGATGACTGCTGCTTCGGC
>JAITUO010000168.1 GCA_031286245.1 Coriobacteriales bacterium | reverse complement strand
AGGATCGTGTGATTCGCGATGCCATCGAATGGATGGACGATAAGCTGGCCTGAGTCGCTATAGCAAACAAGTGATATTCATCGATACTCTGGCATCAGTCAATTAACGAAATTCGAGGCATCGTGCAGCATAGAGGCACACAAACGATTACTACAGAGCGCTTGGTTTTGCGCCGTTTCAGGCTAGATGACGCGGCATTGATGTTCTACAACTGGGCCAATGACGCTGAAGTCACCCGTTATCTGACCTGGCAACCGCATGGCGATATCTCTGTGACTACTGGAGTTTTGCGAAGTTGGGTCAATGATTACCGGCAGCCAGATTTCTACCAATGGGCAATCGAGTACGAAGGTACATTGATCGGAGCCATCGGTGCCCATGAGCCGAATGAGAACCTCAAGTCGATTGCGGTCGGTTATTGCATGGGCCGCAGTTGGTGGGGGAGAGGGATCATGACAGAGGCTTTAAAAGCGGTAATCGGTTACCTGTTCAGCATTGGTGCCAATCGCATCTGGGCGATCCATCATGTCAACAACCCAGCCAGTGGCAGAGTGATGGAAAAAAGCGGCATGCAGTATGAAGGTATCATCCGCCAGGGTGGTAAAAACAACATCGGCGTGCTGCACGATGTCAGACAATATGCGATTGTCGCCAGTGATTTGGCGAATCGTCAGATTAATTAACGGAGGTTACAACCGGTGAGTGCCTTGAAATATCAGTTCAATAACGACTACAGCGAACTAGCGCATCCGCAAGTCTTAGCTGCTTTGTCAGCGGTCGGTTACAGTCAGTTCGAAGGATATGGACTGGACGAGTATTGCCTGAAAGCAATAGATTTAATTCGGGAGAAAACCGCTATGCCTACCGCCGATGTGCATTTCGCCAGTGGAGGCACTCATGCCAACTTGATTGTTCTGGCAGCCAGCCTACGTCCATTTGAGGCAGTGATTGCCACAACACTTGGGCATATCAACACCCATGAGACGGGGGCGATTGAAGCGACTGGTCATAAGATCTGTCCGGTTGCTGAGAAAGACGGAAAACTGACTGCTGGCGATATCCAGGCAATCGTCGACTATCATGAAGGAGAGCATATGGTCAAGCCCCGGGCTGTCTATATCTCTCAGTCGACTGAGCTGGGCAGTGTCTATAACAGGGCTGAGCTGACAGCCCTCCATGAATGCTGTAAAGCCAACGGTTTATATCTATACGCCGATGGTGCCAGACTGGGTGCGGCAATCAATAGTCAGTGGTGCGATCTGAGTTATGCAGATTTCGCCAATCTGGTCGATGCCTTCTATATCGGTGGAACCAAGAATGGTGCCATCTATGGCGAAGCGATTGTGATCATTAACGACGAGATCAAGCCAGCCTTCCGATATTATCTGAAACAACATGGGGCCTTGCTGGCAAAAAGTGCTGGTATGGGCATCCAATTCACTGCGTTGTTCACAGAAGGGCTTTATGATGACTTGGCCAGACATGCCAATTCAATGGGTGCTCGGCTTGCAGCGGGCATCACGGGATTAGGTTATGAGCTTCTAAGCCCGATTCAGACCAACCAGGTTTTCCCGATTCTCCCGGCTTCGATTGTCGAACAACTACATAAGATCTATGGGTTTCATGACTGGGAAAGTTACGGTGAGACAGCTGCCATCCGGCTGGTTGCCTCCTGGGCTACAAAAGAAGAGAAAATCGATCAGTTTTTAGAAGATCTGGCTGCTCTATCGTGAGGTGTGTTGAGGCTGTTATGCGCAGAGCCTATATTGACTGTAGTCAATATTGGCTCTGCGCTGGCTTTATTCTTAGATTTACCCGAGGATCCGCCCGTCTCTAGACAAAACAATGACCTGGAGGGGGATTGTCTTACCGGTTGATTGCAAGGCAGTCTGTGTTGCTGTGGCGAGCCCTTTGCAGCAGGGGACTTCCATACGCAGCACCGTGATGCTCTTGATGTCGTTTTGAAATATTGCTGCCAGTTTCTCTGTGTAGTCGATCGCATCGAGTTTCGGACAGCCGATCAGAGTTGTATGGTCTGACAAGAACTCTGGATGAAAGCTGCTGTAGGCAAAGGCGGTACAGTCAGCGGCAATCAACAGGTCGGCTTTATCATAATAACCAGCCTTTTCGGGTACCAACTTTATCTGGATTGGCCAGTTCGCAAGGCTGATTCGCAACTCTGCTGGAGACTTGTCACCAGTATATGATTCTGCTGGAGACTTGTCGCATGAATATGACTCTGCTGGAGACTTGTCGCTAGTATTTGACTCTGCTGGTGACTTGTCGCCAGTATATGACTCAGCATTTTCGGAGCATGAACACTCTTGGTTGAATGGCTCTGAATCATGATGGTCGATACTTTCTGTGCTTAGCAATGGGCTTTGGCTAATCGGCACCACATCGATCTGTTCAAAACTGATCGCATCCAGTGGACAAGCTGACAGGCAATCACCTAAACCGTCACAATAATCCTCACGCAACAATTGGGCTTTTCCATTGACCAGCCCAATGGCGTCTTCGTGACAGGCAGTCACACAAGCACCGCAGCCATCACACTTATCCACATCTATCTTAATAATCTGCTTGAGCATTCCCACTCCTTAACTCAACTCTTGTCTCATCTTCATTGATGATTGTGCCTCGTGCAGTTGTGCTAGTTGATGCCTTATCGACGTTTTTGTAAAGCCCTGGCGTGCAGTAACATGGCACAGCCAACTCCGAACACGGCTCCTGCAAAGAAACCGATTATCGCTGTCAGCCAAAACCATGAGCTGAAGAAGATCAAACCTGTTACAAATCCAAACAGGGCTCCCAGGATACAGCCGATAATCACTCCTCCACTGTAGTATAAACCGTAACCGCTGCCCACAAAGCCGTACAGAGCAGAGTCTTCCGGCCATTCCTTTCCGTGGAGGTTGCCAAAGATAGCAGCATAATACTCACTGAGCTCAAGTGCATCAGAAGAGCCGCTGTCATATGCCAATTCCCGGATTGCTTGCTGGAAAGCCATCTCTAGCTCAAGGCCCTGAGAGACCAGATCGTTGATGTAATCAGTGATATACGCAGATAGATCGACCTGGGATTCTGCACTCTGGACAGATTGCAGTTTTAGGCGGTCAAGTTTTCGACTGAGCTTGCGTCGCGTCCGATCAGCTTTGTCCTGTATTTTTTCCCAATAAGTCATCTCAGCCCGGTCGAGGTAGTAGCGGGATTGTTCGCGGGCATATTGGTTGATACGCTCTTGCATATCGGGTGGTAAAGCTGAGTTACCTGTCATTGGTCTACTCCTGTCTGTAGATCGTTAATACGCGCTTGCAGAAAATT
The DNA here is from genome assembly GCA_031286245.1 of Coriobacteriales bacterium. Lineage (GTDB taxonomy): Bacteria > Actinomycetota > Coriobacteriia > Coriobacteriales > UBA8131 > WQXZ01. The sequence goes on along the minus strand of JAITUO010000168.1, from coordinate 4,591 downwards.
CCAACGCTCCCAAAAAGAGGATAACTCCTGTTGGCCGCGATGACTGAGTCGGAAAAACTTACGTGGCGGTCCTAGCTCAGAAGCCATTCTTGTGGACAAGACCATGCGTTTCCGTTCCAGTCGAGTCAAAATTGTGTAGACAGTGCCTTCCGAGATGTCGTTAAAACCCAGTTCCTGCAGTTGTTTGACGATTTGATAGCCATAGACTTCCTTCTGGTTGATGATCTGTAACATCATCCCTTCGAGTACGCCTTTGAGCATTTCACTGAGGTTTTCCATCTGCTTTTCTCCACATTTCGATTGTCGTGCTTTTTGTTTACTCCTGACCAAGTGCAACTACCTAGTGTAAACAAGTACTGGTACTATGTAACACGAAGTAGGGAGCGTTGTCAACGAGTTTCAGCAAATTTGTCAAGTTTTTTATTGATGTTGGGGGGGGGTGCATTCGCAAGTTAGTATCTGGCCAGCTAATTTTGTCAGATATGTGAGCTAGCCAGTGGTTGGTGTGGTTCTTTAGTCTCAAATGATTCCCGTTACTCTTACTATCTGGCACATTTCAGAAATTCCCAGGATTACCATTTTATAGACGATACAAATGCGTAGAAGTCAAGCAAAAAGTCAAAACTAAGGCAATTCTGACTTGAAATGAGCTCAACAGTCACGTAGATATCAAGCAAATGCGCCCAACCCTAGGCAATTCTGGTTGAAATAAGCTCAACATGCTTTGCAGACGTTGGCTACAAATGCTTACAGGATAATCGGTAAGAGGACGGTAGAGTTCTTCCGGGTGAAAAATGAGAAGCGACATTGACGCTGGTAATTGATGAATCAAACTCCCTCATATTGGCGGATTGCACTTTTCCGTTGACACGGTTTGTGTTGTGTGTTATTTCAAAACACATACTGTACATAGTCTAAAACCTTCTCTGATTGGGGGTAACAGATGACTGTCCAAGACCAGTTCAACTATCGTAAGCAAATCTTTGACGACGCCATTCGCTGGCGAAAACCTGACCGTGTACCGCACATCTCCAACTTCGCACTCTGGCCTATTCTCGACTATGGGGTACCTCTTAGCCAGGCTTGCCGAGACTGGGATTTGATGGAAAGAGTAATGCGCCGTTTCATCGAAACTTATAAGTTCGACAGTCCAGGTTTTCTGGTGGGGCTTTTAGGTAATCCACGCAAGATGAATGACACTATTGGCCAAGGCTATAACGTTATCGATGATGCAGCTGGTACAGTGCTGATCGACGATATGGATCTGTTGCGTGCAGAAGACTACGATGCCTTGATTACTGATTTTCCCAGTCTGATGTGGTCGACTTTGCTACCACGAAAGTATCCGCGTTGGAGCGAGGTAAAAATCGCTGACATGAAGCTGGCGATCGATGAGTTCGTACGTTATCAGTCTTACATGGAACGCATAAAAAAAGCTTGTGTGGAGGAGTACGGGCTACCTCTGATTGCCAGTCAATACAATCTGACTGGCTTTGAGCTGTTGTTCAATATCTTCCGCGGCATGAAAGGTCTGGCTTATGACATGCGTCGCATCCCAGATAAGCTGCTGGAGGCTGTTGAGAAGTTGGATTTCGCTAATGGAGCGCTGGACAAGCTGTTCGACGATTCATTGGCAAACGAAGCCAGCGCCTTTGGCTTCAACACCGTCATCTTAGGCCATAACATGCTAAGCCTTACACAATGGGAGTGCTACGAGTGGCCATATCTAAAACATGTCATCGACCGTGCAGTCGCAGCTGACTCAACCGTCTATATCTTTGCGGAGGGCGTAATCAGCCGCTTTTATGAGTACTTTACAGATGTTCCCAAAGGTCACTTAGCCATTCAACTGGAACAGGACGATGTCTTCGACTTCAGGAAAAACCTGCCTAATGTGGCAGTATCCGGCGGCATGACTACCCGTCTTTTGGGTAGTGGCACAGCCAAGCAGTGTAGGGATTATGCCAAACACTTAATCGACGAGCTGGGTACTGATGGTGGTTTCATACTCTGTCAGGACAAGATGATGTCTTACATCCGCGATGCTTCACCGGAAAATCTCAAAGCGGTCTGTGATTTTGCTGCAGACTATCGACCCTGATAGAAGAGAACTAGTATTGGAGGAAATGCAATGGCAAATTTCGAAGAACTAAAAACAGCGATGGGCGATCTCGACGAGGTTTTGGTGTTACAAATCCTCGGTGAGGTAGCCGCAGATGGCGGTGACAGTGCTACAGAGGCTCTGGCAGCCTGCCAGGCAGGCATGGACATTGTTGGTGAGAAGTACGAAAGTGGGGAGTATTTCGTGGCTGACTTGATCTTTGCTGGCGACCTGATGGCAGAGGCTGCAGCGTTGCTTAAGCCTTTGTTAGCCGACACCGAAACCATCAGCCTGGGAAAGCTGGTGTTGGCTACCGTCAAAGGTGATATTCACGACATTGGTAAGAACATTGTCAAGGCTTTAATTGAGGCAGCCGGTATCGAAGTCTTCGATCTTGGTGTCGACGTCGGAGCTGAAGCGATTGTTGGCTGTCTACAGGAAAGCGGTGCTCAGGTACTGGCACTCAGCGGTGTACTGACCTTTGCTGTCGAATCAATGACTGAAATCGTTGCGGCGGTTAAAGCTGCCGGATTTGACGATGTAAAAGTGATTGTGGGTGGCGCTCCGGTTACTGCTGAGTATTGTGAGATCATCGGTGCAGATGCCTGGTCGATCAACGCGGCTGAAGGTGCAGGTATCTGTCGCGACTGGCTGAGCGCTTAAGTATTCAGGGAGGAGAAGACATGGCAGTTAGTGCAAAACTCGAGTACCGCAAAAAGCTGTTGGATGATGCTGTTCGTTTTAAAAAGATGGAGCGCGTCCCACACATTTCTAACTTCGCCCTTTGGCCGGTGGTGGCCTACGGTGCCAAGCTCTCTGAAGCTTGCCGTGATTGGGATCTGATGGAACAAGTCTACCGCTGGTTCATGGATGAGTTTCAATTCGACTGCTCTGGCATGATCGGCGGATTTTTCTGCAATCCGCCAAAGATGCTTGACCGTATCGGTGAAGGTTACAACGTCTTTGACGACGAGGCCGGTACTGTCAGTTTGGAGGATTTCGAGCTTTTACAGCCAGACGAGTACGATGAGCTGGTAAATGACTTACCAGGGCTGGTCTGGAACAAGCTGTTGCCTCGCAAGTTCGCAAATTGGGGCAACGTCACAGTCGGTGACTTGTTTGCCGCAGCTGAAGAGTTCGCTCGCTTCGGAGGTTTCATGGAGCACATGGCTCAGGTCTGTGTCGATGAGTACGAGTTACCCAGCCAAGCCGGCCATATGATCAACATGCCTGGCATCGAGATACTCTACAACAACCTCCGTGGTATAAAAGGCACCTCGCTGGATATCCGCCGGATACCCGATAAGGTCCAGATGGTGGTGGACCACTACAACATGAAACCAGAAGCTGTCTACAACATCTTTATGGACTCACCCACTACTGATACATACGCTTTTGGTACCTCTATTGGTAGCTTGGCTCATAACTTCTTAAGCATTGATCAGTGGGATCGCTATATCTGGCCCTATATCAGCGGAATCATCGACGCTGCTGTAAAGGCCGATACGACCGTGCATATCTTCACTCAAGGCGTCATCAGTCGCTTCTATGACTACTTCAAAGACATCCCGAAAGGTCACGTGGCTATTCACGTTGAACAAACCGATGTCTTCGACTTTCGTGAGAACCTGCCTAATATCTGTGTAATCGGAGGTATGACAACCAAGTTGCTCGGCAGCGGTAGTGCTAAACAATGTGTCGATTATGCCAAGTTTTTATGTGACGAACTAGGTCGAGACGGCGGTTTCATTCTTAGTCAAGAGAAAATGATGAGTTATCTACGTGATGCCAAGCCTGAAAACGTCAAGGCTGTCTGCGACTTCGCCCAAGAGTACCGGCTATAAAGGAGAGTGTAATGATGGATAACGTCGATCTGGATATGCTGGTCACCGACGAGCGGGCTTTTGATGAACTGAAGAAGCTCTTGGACTTCTTACCCGAAGATGACCAGGTACGCACTGATTTTCTAAATGCTGTGGCACAAAAACTGTTGGATCTCTGAAGCGGTTTGCCAACTTGTGTTTGAACAACAATCTGTGGGATGTGCTGTATAGGCCCGATAACAGCCATCCCGCAGATATATAAACAAAAGTTCATATTAGGGAGAAAACCGTCAACTCGCACTTGTCAGATAATAAAATGAAGTTTGTTGATATATTCATTTGCTGTAAGCATTTTTAGAATGCTTTAGGAGGAGCTGTTCTCTGTGCTTATGGCAACCAGGCTAAAACATCCATGGCCGGCAGTTTATGACCGGAACTCCCAGGTTTTGATCTTGGGTACATTTCCTTCACCAGCATCACGCTTAGCAGGCTTTCCTTATGGTCATCCGCAAAACATCTTCTGGCAGGTTTTAGCTGCCTCGCTGGGAGTTGAAGCTTTGCCGAAGACTGCTGGACGTCAACAACGGGAATTGTGGCTATTGACGAATCGAGTAGCTTTATGGGATGTCATAAAGTCTTGCGAGATTTCTCAGGCAGATGATTCCAG
>JAITUO010000130.1 GCA_031286245.1 Coriobacteriales bacterium | reverse complement strand
AGCCCGCTCTCATCCATCAACTCAATAATCGCCATCGGAGAAATGCTGCCCATCTCTGTGTCATGCCATCTCAACAACGCCTCTGAGCCTACCAGTTTGCCTGCCTGGTCAGTCTTTGGCTGATAGACCAGAAAAAACGGCAGTTTATTCTGCTTGGCCTGGACTTTCAGAGCTGCGGAGAATTCCCGTGCCAATTCCCCGACTCGATCATCACGGTTCACGACAATTGCTTCTCGGTCGTGAGCAGCGGCATCCAAGGCCTTGACCATCAGATCGAAACGATGGTGGCGTTGCTGCAGTTCATGAAAGCGATGCGCCCGTACGAAAGGATAATACAGAGCAACTGAGACCAGGATGCAAACTGCCTGGAGCACCGAGGCGGCAATCGAGCCAGTCGAGATATAGCCGGACAGTATCGGTGGGATGGTCCAGGCAACCATGTTGGTGATCGGCGGGACGATACCCAGTGAAAAGGCTACATAGCTGATCGAGGCTGACATCAGAGGAGCAATGATAAAGGGTACGAAGTAAAACGGGTTGAAGATCACCGGAAAACCGTAGAGCAGAGATTCGTTGATATTAAAGAGCATTGGGAACAAGGCGACGCGTGCCATACGTCGGCTCTTTCTCCAGTCGCGTCCGGCAATAACCATCGCCACCAATAGCCCAAATGTCGCGCCTGATCCACCTACCAGGGCAAATTGCAGATAGTAACCCTGAACAGTGAAAGGAGCAGGTATCGATGAGACCTCATTGATCGTCTGTAACAGGTTGAACAGCACGAAATTGTGAGCTCCGAAAAAGGCCATTAGCTGCGAAGTCAACACCGTCAATACCACAGCAGGATAACTGGCACTCTCACTGACCTCAATGAAAGGTAATAGATACTGGGTGATCTCGGTTGTTCCAAACAACATGTCGATGACAATACGCAGTCCAGCGGACACCACCAGTGTAATGGTCACCGGTAGCACTGCACTGAAAGCTGAGTGCACCAGCAGGTTGGCATCAAAACCTCGGAAGTCCGCCAGCCCTCGACTGGTCAGGTGGGTCAACCAGAACAGTAACTTCAGCGAACTGAGCGAGACAATCAAGGCTCTAAAAATGCCATCGGTGCCGATGTTGATGAAATTCAGACTGCCGTCCTGCCAGACAAAAAGGATCACAAAGCACGAAAACGAAGTGAACATCGGCACAAACAAATAGGGCCGGCCATTCCAGGCGTCAACATATTCCAAAGCATAGGACAGGCTGATCGAACAGAGGGCTGCCAGGGTAATCACGCTATAGGTTGAATCCGTCAGTAATTGGGCGAAATCAGACAGACGTCCATCCAAGCCGTCAGCAATGTAATCTTGGAAAATCGGAATCGGCAGGTTGAGGATTGCCAGCGCAATCGCCCCGACAATGACAAAAGGCACCAGGCGTACAAAGGCATTATTCAAGATCCGTACCAGCCTGCGCTCAGCAAAACGCGCCGCAATACTACTCAGGGATTCAATCAACGAGCATCAGGCATCCAATTGCCCCATCCCTTCCCTTTTTTGTGGAGAAACCCAAGTCAGTTGGGACACGGTTTTCTCCCCATGAATAGCAGTCTAGTCGGTCGATGGTATCGGTATGACAGACTGTTTTACGAAGTATAGCCTAATCGGGTTATAATTCCTTAACATGGACTGTGGCTAGCACCGGTAGCTGACCAGGCTTTGGATATTGATTTGGAGAAGGAGTAAAGATGTCTGTAGTAATGATCAATGGCAGTACCAGGGAGTTCGGATGCACTTATACGGCATTGAGCGAGGTGGCACGGGGCCTGGCAGACAGTGGGGTCGCCAGTGAGATCGTTTGGATCGGCAGATCAGCGATCAGTCCCTGTATCGCCTGTTACGGATGCCAGAAGCTTCAGAATCGTTGTGCTCATGGTGAGACTGACGGAGTGAATACGATCATTTCGAAGATTATCGACGCCGAAGGCCTGGTAATCGGGTCGCCGGTTTATTTCGCTGGCATCAACGGAGCACTTAAGTGCTTGCTTGACAGAGTGTTTTATGCTGGCTCGGCTGGTTATGCTGGCAAACCGGCTGCCTGTATTGTCTCTGCCCGCCGAGCTGGCACGACCTCTGCTTTAGAGCAGGTACAGAAGTATCCATTGATCTCCCAGATGCCGCTGGTCAGCTCATTTTATTGGCCAATGGTCCATGGCATGAAGCCAGAAGATGTGCACCAGGACATCGAAGGTATGCAAGTGGCTTGGCTTTTGGGAGCCAATATGGCCTGGCTGATCAAGTCGATCGCCGCAGGCAGGGAGGCAGGAATTACCGCCCTGACCGTTGAAGGTCGCGTGCGCACGAATTTCGTCCGCTAGCCGGGGGATTATTCGATTGGTGAATCTTTGTTGCTGAGGTTTGCTGGGTTACAACTCAGTGATGTCTGATCCAGTCCGCTGCTGAGCCTTCTTAGCCGTACGCATTAAAAACTCTGCATTGGTCTGGGTCTGCTTCAAGCTCTTGATCAACATCTCCATAGCTCGTTCAGTATTATTCATGTTCGCGAGTATCCGGCGAACAGCCCAGATCAGCGGTGCTTCCTGGCTGTCCAGTAGCAGCTCTTCTTTGCGTGTGCCTGAAGCGACAGGATCGATCGCCGGGAAAATTCGACGGTCAGCCAGGTCTCGATCAAGACGCAACTCCATATTGCCGGTGCCTTTGAATTCCTCAAAAATCACTTCGTCCATCTTGGAGCCGGTATCGATCAAAGCCGAAGCCAGGATGGTCAGCGAACCTCCATCTTCGATGTTTCGTGCCGCTCCCAGAAACCTTTTCGGTGGGTATAAAGCAGTCGAATCAACGCCACCGGACAAAATACGCCCGCTGGCAGGTTGGGCCAGGTTGTAGGCTCGAGCCAGTCGGGTGATTGAGTCCAGCAGAATCACTACATCACGCCCGACTTCGACCAGGCGTTTCGCCCGTTCGATGACCAATTCGGCAACAGTGATATGGTTCTCGGATGGCATATCAAATGTCGAAGACACCACCTCACCTTTGATAGAACGCTCCATGTCGGTGACTTCCTCTGGGCGCTCGTCAACCAACAGGCACATCAGGTGAACATTAGGATTATTCGCACTGATTGCCGCTGCGATGTCTTTTAGTATCGTGGTCTTACCGGCTTTTGGCGGCGAGACAATCAGACCGCGCTGACCCATACCGATCGGCGCTACGAGGTCGATGGTGCGCGCTGTTATCGTGTTCGTTCCGTGTTCCATCAGCAACCGCTTGTCGGGATAAACCGGCGTCAGGTCGGCAAAACGGCGACGGTCACTGCTGATATCCACCGGCAGGTCATTGACTGAATCGATGCGATGCAACGCAGCATATTTTTCATTGTCACGTGCCGGACGTACCTGACCAACTACCATGTCGCCTTTACGCAGACTGTTGCGGCGAACCAGTGACATTCCAACATAGACGTCGTTCTCCCCCGGCAAATAGCCCGAAGTACGCAAGAAGCCATATCCTTCAGGCAACAGGTCAAAGATGCCCTCACAGATAATAAATCCCTCTGCCTTGACCATGGCTGCCAGGACAGCATCAATCAGTTGGTCTTTCTTCTTGATCTCAGTCAAGTCAATTTCCAGCTCGACTGCCTTCTCACGCAGCTGAGCTACTTTTAAGGCAGCCAGGTCTTCGCGATTGGTCTGTGGAACAACCTGTTCGCGATTGTTGTTGGTATAAGATGTCCGGCGTTGGCGACGTGGTTGTGCCGGATAGGCATTTCGGGCCTGGTTTGAGCCATTGCCAGTGTTACCAGTAGGTTGAGTCGTACGCCGTGGGCGGGCGGTCCACTCAGAGCTGGTTGTTTTGTCAGCCATTAGGCTATCACCTTCTCCCAGTCTTTGGCGAATGCTGCCAAGCCTTGTTCAGTCAACGGGTGATCCAGACACTTTTTCAAGACAGCAAAAGGTATCGTGGCAATATCGGCTCCCAACAGGGCAGCTTGAGTGACGTGGTGGACACTGCGGATTGAAGCAGCGATTACTTGGGGCTCCTGGTCATTGATGCCAAATCCCCGCCAATCATAATTGCTCAGAGCATCAATGATATCGGCCAGTTGGGATATACCATCCTCTCCTATATCATCAAAACGACCAACAAAGGGACTGATATAGCTGGCACCGGCACGAGCTGCCAAAACAGCCTGAGGTACAGAGAAAACCAGCGTCATATTCACAGCGATACCCTGGTCTGTCAGTATGCGGCAAGCGGCCAGCCCTTCAGTTCCAATAGGTAGTTTGATCACGACGTTTTCTGCCAGAGCTGCCAGTCTTAAACCTTCAGCAACCAGTTCATCACGGGTATTGCCAACTGCTTCGACTGATACCGGCCCATCAACAATGCTGCAGATCTGCTGGATATGAGATGGGAAGTCAGCCAATTTGCCGCCAATACGGGCATACAGACTGGGGTTTGTGGTCACTCCGGCCAAAACTCCCCAAGTTGCGGCCTCCCTGATTTCATCAGGATCAGCCGTGTCGACAAAGAACTTCACTTTGGTTTTTTCCTTTCCGGACAATATGCGCATGGAATTGCAGTTCAATGGGTGCTTTTAATCACAAAGTAAAAGGGATTTGCGGATACCATTGTAACACATAGTCTGATTGGCAACCGTTCGTCTGGAGTTTTGTTTCTAGGTGAGGTTATATGGTTCGTTGAGGTGCACGAGGTACATGGAGGTGTTCGTATAGCTTGTGGTCAGTAAAGAGCGCCAATCTGACAAAATGCTTCCCGCAACTCTGCTTTTAATGTGTTTTACGGGCATTTCCTGGGAATTCCGGAGTTTCTGGCCAAAAAGAGCCCCCATGTATAGTTTTCTATGGATTTCACACTGATAGAATTCTGCCACAACTCATCTACCAGCACTTTTAAATTGTGGAGAAAACCAGATCGCGCAAAACAGGTCAAACAGCCATACATAACGGCCTTTTTTGGCCAGAAACTCCGGAATTCCCAGGATTACCTACTTTATAGGCTATACAATCACATAGAAATCAAGCAAAAGAGCTCAAATCAACAATAATTTTGTTGATTTGAGCTCCAGATACCAAACAATATGACAGAAACAACCAACGAGTGTTACAAAACTCCCAGCCAAACTTAAGCAACCGCTTAGTGATCCCCGGCAATCGTATAGATACATGATGCGGGACTGGTCAGAATGCCTGAGATAATCAATCTGTCAAGAGCAGTCATGACTGCTGCTACCGGAGCCTGATGTGTGAAATAGATCAGTTCTGCTTCTTGCCCGGTAGCTGCATGCTGAACCATCGAAGCGATTGAAATGCCTAGATCGGCAAAGATAGTCGCACTGGCAGCCAACGTCCCGGGCTTATCCATAACTGGTAAACGCAGGTAGAAAGTGCTTTCCAACACTGAGTCGTCTAGAATCGGTAGTCCCTCGGTATCCCAGACTGGCTGGGCGATGGTCTCCTGATATGCCCGATGCCGAGCCAGTTCTATCAGATCGCCTACTACAGAGGAAGCAGTTGGGTCCGCACCGGCGCCACGTCCATAAAACATAGTCTCACCGACTGCATCGCCAACCACATAGATGGCATTAAAAACACCAGACACGCTGGCCAGGGGATGACTGCGTTTGATCATGGTCGGATGCACTCGGATGTCGATTCCGGTTGGCTGACGTTGGGCGATGGCCAGTAGTTTGAGGGTGTAGCCTGCTTCAGCAGCTGCTTGGATATCGGTTGTTGTGATCTTGCTGATGCCTTCAGTCTTTACCTGATCGAGGCGGATATCGGTATTGAATGCGATCATTGACAGGATGGCGATCTTGGCAGCTGCGTCGAGTCCCTCGACATCAGCTGTTGGGTCTGCCTCGGCGTAACCTAATGCCTGAGCCTCGGCCAGAGCTGAAGCATAGTCGAGCCCATGATCAGACATGCGGCCCAGCATATAGTTAGTGGTGCCATTGACGATGCCCATCACAGACAAAATCCGATTCGATGCCAGGGTATGGCGCAGTGGTCCGATGATCGGGATGCCTCCACCGACCGAGGCCTCGAAAGCGATCTCGGCGGCATGCTCGCCTGCCAACCGCATCAACTCACGACCATGTGTGGCGATCAGGGCTTTGTTGGCGGTTACCACACTTTTGCCCGACTCCAAGGCGGCCTTGACACACTCGTAAGCCTTGTCGATGCCACCCATCAGTTCGAGAACTACATCGATCCTGGGGTTTGCTGTGACACTGGCTGTGTCAGGGCTGTAGATGTCCAGCAAGCCCAACTCACGCGCCTGGGTATCACGACGGGAACTGACAGCGATCAATCTGAGGTCGATCTCCTGGTCACGCAGGAAGTCACCATGATGGTTTTGCAAAATGCGCACAACTCCACTGCCTACCACCCCGAGCCCTAAGATGCCGATATTGATGATTTTCATTGCTCTCCTTTGCTTCCTTTTGTCTTCTCTATACCAGTTAACCTACGTCACAACTCAACAAGTCAGCGTATTCCTCACGACGTATGACCTCACGCACCTTCCCATCAACCAGCCAGACTACTGCCGGCCGCGGTTGCTTGTTGTAGTTGCTGGCCATGCTTTGATTGTATGCTCCAGTCGCCAACACGACCAGCGTGTCGCCAACCTCCGGTGACTGGATGCTGGAATCAATCGCTACCACATCGCCACTTTCGCAATGCTTGCCGGCGACTGTGACCAACGCATCGCGTGGTTCACCAGCCCGGTCAGCGATCAGACACTCATACCGGGCGTCATATAGACAGGTGCGGATATTATCGCTCATGCCTCCGTCGACTGCTACAAAGGTACGGATACCGGTCAGTTCTTTGATCGCACCGACGGTGTACAACGTTACGCCGGCATTGGCTACAATCGAACGGCCAGGTTCAATAAACAACCGGATATCTGTCTGAGTCAACCCCAGTCTGGCTGCCTGCCTGGCAATAGCACCAGTGACGGTCTTGACAAAACCAGCGATCTCCGGCGCTTGCTGTCCGACCAGGTAGGCAATGCCGACTCCCCCACCAAGGTTCAACTCACTCGGCAGGTAGCCGATTTTTTTACGCAGGTTTCCAATTAACCTGAATAAAACCTCGACCGCCTGTTCGTAACAGTCCAAAGCAAAGATCTGCGAGCCGATATGGCAATGCAACCCGCAAAGCTCAAGGTTCGGTGACTGCAATGCGATTTGCACCGCCTGTTCAGCCCAACCGTCATTGATACCAAAGCCGAATTTGGAGTCCTCCGCACCGGTGATGATATGGCTATGGGTCTCAGCAACTACACCAGGCTTGATTCGCAATTGGATTTTCTGGATAAGACCGCGCTCTGCTGCTATCTGTTGAATCCTCTCTAACTCTTCAAAGCAATCGACAACAATGCGACCGACACCGGCACCAATAGCCTCAGCTAACTCACGCTCAGTCTTGTTATTGCCATGCATTACTGTCTGGCTGGCATCAAAGCCGGCTGCCAAAGCGATTGCTAGCTCTCCACCACTGTTGATCTCCAGCCACCCACCTTCTTCGGCTACCAACTTGCACATTGCCTTACAGATAAAAGCCTTACTGGCATAAGCGACGACAGAGTTCGGCCAGTTGGCAGTAAGCTCTGACCGATAACTCTGCAAGCAGTGCCTGAGATGTGCCTCATCCATCACGTACAGGGCTGTACCATGCTGATAAGCCAGTTCCACCAGATCGACACCACCGACTTCCATATGACCAGCAGTATTCAACTGGGCAGTCATAGGCGCTACTGACGCAAGGTCAACCAGGCTTCGCTGATCTGGTCTGGCATCAGGATCATGGTCAAGATGTGCCATCTTGCCTCCTTCTAAATGACAGGCGCGAGCTTACTGCTGCCAATTGGAACGGTTTTATCCACATAAAATCACATCCGCTCGGGTGCACTGACGCCGATCAAGCCCAACACCAGTGCCAGTACACTGCGTGTTGCATCAGCCAGATAGAGCCTGGCCTGAGCCAGTGACGTTTGTTCAGTGATCACCGGACAGCGGGTATAAAAGCTATGGAAGGCCGTCGCCAGCTCCTCGGCATAATAGGTCAGGCGGTATGGCGCCAAGTCGCGAGCGGCGTCTTCGACGACTTCTTCCAGTCGGGAGAAGACCCTGGCCAGCTCCAGTTCGGAGTCGTCAACCAAGCTGTTGATGGCTTGGTTATTTGGTTCCAGTCCCCGGTCTGCCGCCTTATGCAATAACGAACAGATGCGGGCATGGGCATATTGCACGTAGTAGACAGGGTTAGTGGCATCGGCGCGTTTGGCAGATTCGATGTCAAAGTCGATTGGCTGGTCAGAAGCGCGTCCGAGCATCAGGTATTTAGTGGCATCAGCGCCGACTTCGTCGATCAGTTCTTCCAAGGTGACCATCTCGCCGGTCCGTTTGCTCATGCGAACAACCTCGCCACCACGGTAGAGGTTCACCAGCTGGCCAAGCAGGACATTCAAACTGCCGGCGTGACCACAGGCGGCGATCGCTGCTTGCATGCGAGCAACATAA
>JAITUO010000124.1 GCA_031286245.1 Coriobacteriales bacterium | reverse complement strand
GACTCCTACAACTACCAGCCCAAACAGAGTCATTGATAACAGCACGGAATCAACTGATCGGGAGATGACATAGTATTCGGCGACCACATTCTCAGCCGCCAAAGCCCCAGCATCAGCAGCGAATTGAATATCGCCGGCTCGTGAATTGATCCAATAAACCTGGGCGGAAGAAAAGATCAAAACCAAGGTCAGACTGAGAGCAATGACCACCCCAACACTGCTGAAGCCAGCTTCTCGGTCAGCTTCCATCCAGGGATAGCTGCGCTGCGCCCTAGTAGATTCACTAGCCATATGGCTGCCTGGCATTGCTGTTAGACGAATTATTATCGTGTGGATAAAAGACATGCTTAATCCTCCCATTGACCGGGCCAGGAGCTGGGGCTACCGACTCCGTCTGCGAAGGCCCAATCCGGCTGTGTTGGCATGACCACCTTGACTTCCTGAGTCAGATAGCCATCTTTATCCAATTGCCCAAGAATGCCTGCTCCCAAGCCGATCAGCGGTAATGGTTTGACACGATGAGTAATCGTGATGGTTACAGTCTTAGAGCCTTCGCCGCCTTCCAGATTGATGCTCCAACCTTTGCCGTCAGGTGATACATGAAAGATATCGACTGGAGGTATGGCAGCCAAGCGACGTTGGATATATTCTTCATAACGCTGTTCACTATGGCTGCCTTGCCGAGCGTTGGTCGACATCAGACGACAGGACTCACCGGCAGCATTCTCCATCACAATCTGGTTGTACAAAAGGATGGTAGGTTGCACCAGCATCAGCAGCAGCAAGAAGACAATCGGTATCATGAAGGCAGCCTCGACTGTTGCCTGGCCTTTTGGATTAATTACATCGGCTTTATTGCTGTTAGCAAGCTGCCAGAATGAGCTAATACATGAATACATCGCCGATTGTTCCTGCCATGTTCGGCCCGAGGGCATGTGATGCGCTTCTCAGAGCATGTTCGATAAGCAAGCCTTCGCCCAGTTTTTTCTGCAACATTCCAAAGCCCAGCAACACCCCAGCCAAGACCAACCAGACCAAAGCGTTCTCTATAGTAGCCTGGCCTTTTTGATCAGAAGCTATTTGTTTGTAACAGCCTTGAAGATTATCGATAGCAACAACATATGCTTTCGTCAGACTGTAATTAAATCGAGCAAATGTGATTGCGGTTTTATCCCCAGTATTCATTTTTTACCCACAAACGGTTCGCTGGTTAAATACAACACATTAGTCAGCATTGGGTTGTCAGAGCTGATAGGTTCATATTTGTGCTTGGGCATCACTGTTATAACTAAGGCTTCGCCATTTTCTTTTTTGCTGACTACACAGCCCCAGGCATTGCCGAAAAGATCGAGGTAGCCGTACTCTTCCAAGACCCATTCATCGTTTTGTAGTAAGACCAGGACCTGTTCAGCAGCATCGGCACAGCTCAATTCGCTGGAGCCCTGCCAAATGCTGTTGTTCTGATCTGGGTTGTAGCTGACTTCGTGACAAAAACCAGCCAACGGAATTGGGCATTGGTTGTTTTGTTGAGATGGTACAGGGGCAGGAGCCGTGGTGGTCGCTATGTCAGGGATATCTGGAATACTCGGAGTCTCTGCTGCATGAGCACTACCATTGGGCGATGTTTTTTGGTCTGGCCAGTTGGTTGACCACGGCCATCGATCATAAGCTCCATAGTTCGCTGACGTTGCTGGGGCGTCTTCGGACAAAGGTTGCTGGGGTGTGAGACCTGGCGAAAGGAGCGTATATACCCCAGCAACCAAAGCCACCAAAATAAGTATCAAACAAACCAAGGTTTTTGGCCGATTGTGTCGTTGGAGTTCCTGGTCAGAATCGAACGGATACCTCAGTTTATTAATGTCATTTATACTCATGTCTGGCAATCACGCTAATTGATGATTTATGCGTTAGAGCACAACTCAACTGAGGCTGTTGATGGCATTAGTGATGTTGTCCCATAACACCTGGATCTTGTCCTTAAAAGCCACAATTGCGATTATGGCAATGACAACCAGTACGCCGACTAGGATTGCGTATTCGGTTGTACCTTGTCCTTTTTGATCCCTCAGACGCTCGGGCATGCCAAGCTGGAAAGCCGCTATCATCCGATATGCCTGCATCCGAGCTTGCATTATGATTCCGTTAGTCTTCTTCATTTTGTTCACCTACATCTTTCCTAATAAATCGAGCATTATCGGTCCTAATACCAGCAAAAGCATTGCTGGTAGTATCAAAGTCCCTGTGGGTATCAACATTTTCACGGGGGCTTTAGCCACTTCTTCTTCACGCCGTACACGTATATCTCGACGAGTTTCATCTGAGAGCACATTTAACAGTTGAGTCATCGGTGCGCCATAGCGCAATGCTCTCAAAACAAGAGCAACAAAACGGGAGAACATCACTGTCTGGATTTCATCAGCCAATTCCTGCATCCCCTGCTGCCTGGAGATCAAACCTTTCTGCCAGATCTCCAACTTGGCCAGGCATTTTTCTGGCAATTCGCCAGGTGAGCGACGTAAAGCTAGTTCAAAAGCCTGGTCGAAGGCCATGCCGGCTCGCATACCGAGAGCTGTGATGTCTAGTAACATTGCCAGTTCGCTGTCGTAGGCTAGTTGTTGCTGTGTGTCTTTTCGACTATTTGAGCCAAACAAACCCGGTATGTGTAACTTAAGGCGAGCAGGTTTCTTTGCTGGGGGTTTTGGTTTGTTTGATGCCTGGATCGCATTGATATGTCTGCTGCCTGACTCTTTCGTTGAGTGGTTGTTTATGATGCTTTCTGTGTTGTCACTGACACGATTGATCAACTCGGCTCGCTGACGTTTCTGAGCACGATTATCCATATAAATAGCAACCAGGTTGGCCAGGGCCACACCAGCTATCAAACAGGCTGCGATGACTATTACGGCATTGATACTCATCCCAGATCAACTCCCAGGATCCGACGGATGAGGATAATGCCAGTTAACTCCATCGCCACGGCAATGAGTAGCAGCATAAATCCTGTAGTCGTACTGAAGAAGGTCTCCAGATAACCTTGCATGGTAACTGACAGTACCACTACCAGAAACAATGGCATGAAGGCTACTACCTTAAAGGACAGTCGGGCTTGTGCTGTATGAACATGCAGCTGCTTTTTGAGATTGACGGCAGTACGTACAGATGTAGCAGCAGATTCCAAAATGTCTTTAAGACTGCCACCGGTCTGGTGCTGGATCTCTAAGGCGACTGCCATGAAGCTCAGTTCTGGCAGCGAATTTCGTGCCTCAAAAGCCTGAAGTGATTCCTTAACGCCAAGGCCTGAAGTAAGATCGTCGCTGATGCGCACCAATTCGCGTTTTAATGGTTGAGGTGTCTCTGATGCAGTTTGCTCAATAGCCTGCGGTAGTGAACAGCCGGCCATAAAGCAGAACCCCAGACAGAGCAAGGCGTCAGGCAGTTGCTCGCGCATCTGCTGGTTGCGTTTGCTGGTTTTATCCACAATATAGCTTTTTATTATGACTGGTACCGATATAGCGAAGGCTAAAGCGATCAATAGTTGATTGGTGACAATCCAGCCAATCAGACCGGCCAACAGGCAAGCGGCGAGCATTAATTCTGCAACCTTGTCGAGGCTGGAAGCAAAGAGTTCAGTGTCTAAGAATTTGAGCACTTGTGTACAGGTAGTGCTAAAGGGTTTGATTTTTAACAGCATACTGGCTGGAATCCTCAGCAGTGGCAAGCCATTGCGGATGATGTCTTTGATCAGAGAGCTTTTGGCTTCATCATCGATGGCCCGTTGTTTGCGCAGCACCCGGCGTCTCAGGCTGTTGATGCTCTCGATCATCATCGGCAAAGCCAAGGCGCCAGAGACCATCGCCAGGAATACCGCCAGCCAGGCGAAAACACTGGGTAAGCTGGGTAAGCTGGGTAGATTAGGTAGAAATACCGCCAGCTTCATACTGCTTCCTCGTTGTCCTGGCACCAGATGTAACCAGAGCCGTCTTTTTGCCACTCGACCAGGCGTTTGAGCCTGCTGCCGTCACTGTCTCCGTTGTAGCGACAGATCTGTGTCACCCGACGCACGCCATCAGCATGACGCTCCAGATGGACAATCAGGTCGAAGGCTGAGGCAATCTGCTCGTTAAGCACTGAGACCGGCAGGTCCATGCCATAGCGGCACATCATCACCAGACGGGCCATTACCTCGCTGGGTGAATTGGCATGCAAGGTTGTCAAGGAGCCATCATGACCAGTGTTCATTGCTTGCAGCATATCGAGCGCTTCAGCACCGCGACACTCGCCTACCACAATACGGTCCGGACGCATCCGCAGGGCATTGATCACCAGGTCTCGGATCGTTACCTCACCAGTTCCTTCAGCACTGCGCATGCGGGCTTCCAACCGCACTACATGCGGATGGCTGGTAAAGCAAAGCTCCGCAGCATCTTCAATAGTGATGATTCGTTCACCGGCGGGGATCTCGACAGACATGGCGTTTAACAATGTGGTTTTCCCGCTGCCAGTGCCACCACTGACGACAATGTTTTGCCGTGTTAACACTGCTTCATGTAGCAAATTAGCAATGTCTTCGTTAATAGAACCGATACTGACCAGTTCATCTAATGTAAAAGCTTGAGTACGGAACTTGCGGATCGTCAATACCGTGCCATCAGGAGCCAAAGGCGGAATCACAACATTTACACGGTGGCCTTGGGGCAATCGGGCGCTGACCATTGGATTAGATTCATCCACTCGCCGACCAAGCGGACCGACAATGCGATCGATCACTGAACGAAGCTGTGCCTCATCAGCAAAGCTCAAAGGAGAAGCGTAAAGCTTGCCAGCCCGCTCGTAAAAGACATTTTCGGGTCCGTTGACCATGATCTCAGTGACACTTTCATCGCGTAGCAATTCCTCGATCGGACCAAGACCAATCACCAGATCAGTAACCTGTTGCAATAGTCTCAAACAGTCTGAGTAGGTCAGCTGCCTATAGGGGGCTTCAGCCGAGATCTGTTCCAGGACTGCGGCTACCTCACGCTTAGCTCGCTCAGGATCGCTGCGCAATAACTCAGCGATTCGCGAACTCGGCAACTGTCGGTACAGTGCATCACGCAAGCAGTTGCGTAATGACTCGTTGACTGCTGATTCTGGAGCCTTTTGTCCATGGTTTCCGAGCTGATCAAGCATCTCAAGCAGTGACATGCTTAGCTCCTTGGTACAGATTGTGACTGATAAAGGCTGCCTGCTCAACATCCAGCTGTCTGTGTTTACTTTGAGTATTACGCAACATCGCGAAATCCTTTTGAGAAGAGATTCTTGAACAAGCCAAGGCCGGAAGCCTTCTGTGATTCGCCATATTGACCAGGCATTTGGCCATTGCCTGACCGACCAGAGTTCTGAGGAGCCAACTGGTTCAAAAGTCGTTCTAATGAGCGCACGAATACATTTCCGCTATCAATCAGCTCCCACGGACAACCGAGCGATAACAGTTCATCAACCAGGGTGCCGCCATCGTCTAAGCCAACGACAGATTGCCCAAGAGCCAACGAGGCATCCTGCGGACTGATCGGGGCAAACCGATGACAGCCATTGATCGCAAAATGAAAACGAGCTTCGGGAATCTGTAACTTGATGCAAAGATCTAACACCCGCTGACATGCCTTCAATGATGTAGTCCGCTGATCCATCAGGAATAGCAGTCGCGTACAGGCACGAGCCAGTTGCGCTTGTGCAGCAGTCCAGTACGCCGAAGTGTTGATCAACACCAGGTCATAATATGTAGCTACTTGCTGGACTGTCTCGGACATGGAATCGCCAATCAATTCAGATTGCTCAACAGTTTCCGGAGCAGTCAATACCAGTAGTTGCCCTGATGTGGAGAAGTCCGTGCTTGTTTGGTGCATGGTCATTAATGAACGTATGTCGGGGTTCAATTGTTTTTCATGCCCAAGCAAGTAAGCGATATCACCAAATTGTAGATCGGCATCAATCAGAGCGACTTTAATACCTCGTTGATGAGCAAGTATCGCCAGGAGCAGTGCCACGGTCGACTTGCCGACACCACCACGGCCAGAGAAAACACCGATGATATTTGCCAAGCTTGATTGAGACACGCTGTCTATTGACAGTGATGAAGTGCTATTAAATATCGATGAATAATCAGGAAACACTCCTGCGACGGAAGTATCCAGTGGCTGAGGTTGGGTATCCAGTGGCTGAGGTTGGCTATCGAGCCGCTCTCCGGTATATGGGTCAAAGGTCGGAATAGGATTTTTGATCAGAGTTGTGTCAGGTTTAGCAGGTTCTGAAATGCCATTCGTTAATTGATCGTTGGCTTCTGGCTTGAATATCAAGTGTTTATTGATAGGCTCATCCAGCTCTAGAGTTTCTAGTTCAAGGATGGCTGGCTGGGGAGTTGTTTGTGATGCTGTGTTCTGGTCGACAGAAGTATCTTCATCATGTATTTGACTCGCGTCTAAGAGTTGCCCCAGCTGGCTACGGTTAATCACTCCACGGATCCCTGCAGCACGTGCTCGGCTGACCAGTGATCCCGAAGGTTGTTCTTCCCAAAGATAAACATCACGACGTAAGTTGTCCTGGCATAGAGTTGCTGCCAGGTTAATCGGCGTGATTGCTGCGTGTGCCGCTCGATTAATCACAACAATTGCCACATGCTCAGGTAGTCGGCTCACAGCTTCTCGACAGCTGAAGCTATCTGAGAAAGCTTGAGGCTTTGGCATGGCAGCCAGAGCAACAGAACTATCTGCAAACCCGAGAGCCAGTAAGGTCTGATGGGTGATCGAGGACATTAATACTCACCGCCCGGTAAAACCAGGTATAGGTTCATAGCACGAGATGCCGCGATAATGTCTTCAACCATATCTTCTCGAACTGCCAGTGTTACCCAAGTAAGAGCAGGACGGGTACGGCTGGAGCCGAGTAACCCTGTATGTTCTAAGCCTTCTGTCGAGTTATTTGAAGTATCCAGTACCAAAACTTCTGCTGCCAATAGAACAACAGTCTCTTTGTCTGCTGCATAGATGGCAATGATAGAACCGGTATTAATTGCTCCACCGACAGCTAGGACATCATTGGTTGGGATACTGACGGCACAATAGCCATCAGGTACTGATACTGGGCTAGTATTGGTTTTTATTTTGGCTGCTGTTACCGGTTCGTTAGCCTGCATCGGGATCCCTAGAACCTGACCGATGACATCATCAGCCTCAGTCAGGGCACCGTCAGGCAAAAAGTCAACTAGCCAAATCTGTTTGCTGACATTCGTTGTTGTCAACCGCTCACCTATCGCAATATTCCGATTTGCAACATAGACTTCGATTTGTTCGCCACCGTATTCTTGGATAGTTTGTATTCGTGATTTGTCAGCCTCATTGCGTACAGATGATGCATATAGACTCATCAGCAACGCAGCAACCAACCCACAGAGGACTGAGATAAAGATTCTTTTACGCTTCTGGCGCATCTGCACGCTCCTTTCGCTGTGGCTTACAGATAAACAACGGTATTAGTATGCTAGCTTTATCTACGGTTATTCTGATTTGCCACTGATTGGCATCTGAAATGAATCTGAAACAGATCTGAAATAGTTGATTTGGCGTTTGGATTTCGATCGTTTGCACTGTTCACTCTGCCCTTGTAAGGTTGGGCATGTTGCGTTTTGCTAAAAAACACGCGCTGTGTGCTCTCATTGTGTCGAATATTGCTAAATACGATGGAATTCTAGGGGAGTTCCCTACAAATTCTCTGTGATTTAGGTGAAAAAGTGCACACAGCGCGTGTTTTTTAGCAAAACGCCTCCACATGAATTTGTGGTAGTTCTTGAGATTAGCTTCTCATGATCAGATTCAGTAGGCTGATTGTTGGTGCATCATACTGCATTCCGTTTATCGGTTTACTCCTTAGCAAACAGATCAATCAGGCAAGCACACATGGCTATAGGAGAGTTAGAGGTGTATCCGAGGAGAACTGAGAACCAATGTCTAAAGATTCTCTAGTTTTGCCAAATTGTCACTTGCCAGTCACGCTGGTTTAGGCTATATTCACGCGGATAGTATGGCGGTTGCCTTAAGGGCAGCATGAGAATTGAAAGGAGCGCGATATGTCGCGTCCGATTATCGACATTGATGAATGCACTGGCTGTGGGATCTGTGTGGATGCCTGCACTCATGATGTCTTGGATATCGTCCAAGACAAGGCTATTGTTATCAACGAGGACGCTTGCGCCGCCTGCGGGGATTGTATGGAAGAATGCCCTATGGCCGCAATCGTCGAGATTGAAGAAGAGTAAACTAGGCAGGCACCGCCACCATCTGGTGGCGGTGCCTGATTCTTTCATCGGTCTGTGGATGCCAACTTGAGCTGTGCCCAGACCCGCTGCTTGGCGATATCATCGTCAAGCGATGATTCAAAGTCATCAACCACTAATACATGACGTCCCATGATGAAAACCTGCTCGCCCAGCTTCAGGTTTGTTTTTTGGGGTTTAGCGCTTGCCGCTTGGGTAGTTACTTGCGCCTCATTCTGATCGCTGGATTGTATGCCAGACTGCAAGCCTTTGATATCTAAGAGATCGACTGTACCGATGCTTAAGGCTGCCGAAACACAAGGTTGAGCAGTTTTGTCCAAAACTATGATCTGTGTCGGGTCATTGATCTCAATGACCCACCGAAGCTGTTCTGGAGACAGGCCCGGTTCACCTGGCAAAGCAAGTATTACTCCACACCAATTGGATTTGCCCCAACCCAATGCGTTCAAGGCTGCTTCGATAGCGATTGCATCTCTACCGCTGAAAGCAGCATCACCAGCTAACTCAGCTGGGCCAGGTTGACCTTTGATGATTAAAACATCAGCAGTTGGTTGACCTGCCAGATAAGCTGAATACGGGTGAAGCTGCAACCTGAGTGCGTCTAAGGACTGTTCGTTTTGATTAGCTATGTCCATAGGTTATAACCTGGTCTATGATCATATACGTACAATCCCACACAGCTTCCTTCTTTCTCAGTAATTAGATAACGTGATAAGAAGTCTAGCAGTTCTGATGCCACGAAACCACATATTCGTGTTACTATGACAAGCAGCAGTACATGGCTAGTCGGTCAACAATGCATAACTGACAAGCAATGTCGTTAGGCTAGCCTGGCAACACCGAAAAGCCGACCTGGCATCAGACTGATGTCCGCCAGCAAGAATAATAACTTATCACGAGCAAGCATTGTTAAAGAAAGGAACCGTCATGAGCATTATCGAACTCACATCCGAGACCTTTGAGTCCACGGTCCTCCAATCTGACCTGCCATTTCTGGTCGATTTTTGGGCTGAATGGTGCGGTCCCTGCAAGATGGTAGCTCCAATCGTCGACGAGATTGCCAGAGAGCAGGACGGTATCATGCAAGTCGGAAAACTAAATGTCGACGAGCAGCAGGAAATTGCTTTACTCTATCGCATTTTATCGATACCGACCTTGATGCTTTTCAAGTCAGGACAGCCGGTCGTAGTCATTCCCGGGGCAATGCCCAAAGACGCGTTGATGAAGCAGATCAGCCCGCATTTATAAAGTGCGGTGAATCTGATCAGCTTGCATTTCTAAACTCCGGTTAAAAACTGACAAAGCATCGATATCAAACAGTGAGGAGGATCCATGTGTACCGATGGGATCAATACTGATCAATTCCAATCCAATATTGAACAGATCGCTGAGACAGTGGCGCTTTGTCGGCGTTGGACTCATCGCGCCTTTCACCAGGTAGAAGAAGCGAACAAATTGGAAACCGCAGCTAAACTGCGTGATGCCCAGGCTTTGCTGGACGACGTCCGCGCTCTTTTGGAGGA
>JAITUO010000102.1 GCA_031286245.1 Coriobacteriales bacterium | reverse complement strand
AAAGTGGACTTGTGTAGTGGGTTTTACCGCGTAAACGCCTAAATACAATGGAATTCAATTGTATTTAGGCGTTTATCCACTACACAAGTCCACTTTTGGGCCATTTTTTTAAGAATTGGCTGTTTACGTGCCTTATCGAAGCTTGGCTGAGAAGAGCGGGGCCGACCTGGGCCTGCCTTGGATTTACCCTGATGTCCAAAACGCCTCTTGCGTGTGAGTGAGTGAGCTATTCCGTATGCAGTATTAAATGTAGATCAAAACTGGATGAAAACTGAGGTGATCGGATGGCTGACAGGATCAGACTGGCAAGAGCTGAAAACATGCTTATCGCTTAGAGGTTTTAGCCAGAAAGCATCTATTGCTGGATGCGAATGGAAAACCACATACTGTATGGACAGAGCCCTGTGGTGGCTGGCTGAAACAAGTGGTGGAGGTAGGATGATTATGACAATCGAAGTGCAGCTGCATTAGCACCTACTAAGTCAGACTCAGTTAAGGTTAGCACTTCCAAGGTAAATCAAGAAAGAAAGATTATGCTACTGGTGGCACAGTTGACTTGATGGCGTTGATCCGCCCCCCGGCCAAGATCACCTGGCACTCTTCCTCAGATAGATCATGGATCAACCGATACTCATTATGCTTGGTCAGGTTTTTAACCAGCAAACTGGCATCAGCCTGCCTGCTACCTGGAGTATGCGGGTTGATTGCAAGCAGCTGTGCGTGAGCATCTTCGAAAACCAAGTCATCATCGAGCATTATGCTATCTTTGTCTGCTTTTTCGGCAAACATCAGTGGCAGGATTCCGTTATTGATCAGATTGGCTCGATGGATTCTAGCAAATGAAGTCGCCAATACCATGCGGATGCCCAGGTAAAGCGGTGCAAGGGCAGCGTGTTCGCGGCTTGATCCCTGGCCATAGTTTTCGCCGCCAATTATCACTCCACCACCTATCGGACTGTCTCTGACCGCCTTGGCTCGAGCCGGAAAACTCGGATCGATCTTCTCATAACAAAACTCGGAGAGATGTGGGATGTTGGAACGATACGGCAACAGTCGGCTGTCCGAGGGCATGATGTCATCAGTGGTGATATTATCCCCAGTCATCAGCACTACACGGCCGGTAATGCTGTCGCCTACTGGTACTGCCTGCCCACGGGGGAAAGGTTTGATATTCGGCCCCATCGACAAGGGAGGCAACTGGTCGCTGAAGATCAATTCTGGTGGCATGACAACAAAGGCTGCATAGGTGTCTGCTCCCCGAGTGACAGGGTCTGGCAGGTCACCTAATCTGATCCCGAGGTCTGCTGCAGTAGCCAGCCCATCGGTCAGATATCCTGTAATTGCACTGATAGCGGCGGTCTCGGGACTGACCAGATAGACATCAGCATCATCAGTACCGCTGCGTCCCTTGAAATTGCGATTAAACGATCGCAGACTGACGGCTCCGGAGCTAGGGCTTTGTCCCATGCCAATGCAGGTCCCACAGGCACATTCGATCACCCGAGCGCCAGCAGCGATGATATCCCTAAGCGCGCCATTTGCTGCCAGCTCAGCCAGAATAGCAGCCGATCCTGGTGCAATAACCAGGGAAACCTGGGGGTGTATCTGTCGCCCTTTGAGGATGGTAGCGACCTTCATCAAGTCGCTGTATGAGGAATTCGTACAGCTACCAATAGCAACCTGGTCGACCTTGATTGATCCCAGTGCACTGACTGCAACCACATTGTCTGGGCTGTGTGGCGCAGCCGCCAGAGGCACCAGGTTATCCAGGTCGATCTCAACCACCGCGTCGTATACCGCATTGCGGTCGGCTGACAATGGCAACCAGTCTTCTCCCCTATCTTGGCTTGTCAAGTAATCCAAGGTGTTCTGATCGGATGGGAAAATGGATGTGGTAGCACCTAGTTCAGCACCCATGTTCGTAATAGTGGCGCGCTCGGTGACAGAAAGAGTAGACACTCCCGGACCAAAGTACTCCACGATGTAACCGACACCGCCGCTGACACTTTTGCGGCGCAAGAGCTCCAGAATAATATCCTTGGCTGATACCCAGGGACGCAAACTGCCTGTCAGACGGACTCCGAGAACTTGTGGCACCGTCAACCAGTATTCTCCCTGGGCCATGGCAATCGCCACATCCAGACCGCCGGCTCCAATCGCCAGCATGCCAAGTCCGCCTCCCGTTGGTGTATGTGAATCACTGCCCAACAGAGACCGGCCGGGCTTACCGTAATTCTCCAAATGTAATTGATGACAAATACCCCCACCAGCTTTGGAGAAGATGATTCCATGTCGGGCAGCTACACTTTGGATAAACGCATGGTCGTCGGCATTCTCAAAGCCTGTCTGTAAAGTGTTATGGTCGATATAGGCAACAGATAGTTCAGTCGCTACCTGTCCTATGTCCATCGCCTCGAGCTGCAGGTAGACCATTGTGCCTGTGCTGTCCTGGGTCAGAGTCTGATCGATTCTGATTTTGACACGATTGCCAGCCACCAGTTCGCCTGCCAATAGATGGTCTTGCAGGATTTTATATGCCAGTGTGCTCAAGTAAGTCTCCTTAACTGTCTCCCCAACACTGCCACGACTTGGCTGAGGAATTGCCATATCGTTCAAGCAGTCTGTTGATATCAACCGTTTTACGCGCTTTACTGTACTACAATAGTCCTATGGAAACTACTTATTCTGCGACTTTTACTACTCCTTTGGGTGATGTCATTGCGACAAGTAATGACAAAGGAGTCTCTGGGCTTTGGTTTGCCGAGCATCAGCTTCATTTACCAGATCAATCTATCTTGTCCAGCTGCCAGCCAGGCAATGACCATCCTTTGCTACTAAAGGTCTCAGCCTGGTTAGAGGCATATTTTGCAGGGCAGAACCCTATAGTTGACATACCTTTGAACTTAAACGGTAGCTTTTTTCAACTCTGCATATGGTTTATGTTATGTGGAATCAAGTATGGAACAACTGCTACTTATGGAGAGCTTGCACTGCAATTGCAAAAATCTCTCGGCCGCGAGCGGCCACCAGCTGCCCAGGCTATCGGCCAGGCTGTCGGTCACAACCCGATCTCGCTGATTATTCCTTGCCATCGTGTGGTCGGTAAAAACGGGCGGTTGACCGGATACGGTGGTGGACTGGACCGTAAAGAGGCCTTGCTCAAGTTAGAAGGCTGGTTATAGATTGGCTTCGCTGCCGCTTTTTTAGAAAAACCAGGTAAGCCACAATCACAATCACCGATAACAAACTCGAAGCAACAGTGATTCGCATGGTCATCATGGCGTCAGTGTTGCCCTGAGCAACAACATGGATGAGGTTTGCCGAGGTATTATTCACGAAATGAACTGCCATACTGGCCCAGATTGATCCTGTCAGCTTTACCAGCAACACATATATAAAGCCAGCCAGAGCACTGGTGCCTATCAACATCAATCCCATCATCATGGCACCGGGCCACGATTGCGTACCATCAAAGACGTTACGCAGAGGCTGCACAATATGCCAGAAACCGAACAACAGCGACGAAAAGACGCAAGCCAACCAAAAGGCATGTCGTTCTGCGGCCACCCGTATAAATAGACCGCGAAAAACGCCCTCCTCCATCACTACGTTGATGACATTTCCGATAAGGCAGACCAATACCAAAAACATCCCGCTATCCAAGACGCGATTTCCTTCAGTTGTATAGCTGGTGGCAAAAAACTCCAGAGATGGAGAATTTCCAGCCATTACCAGCACTGTCATCTCGACAGCATAGGCGATGATATACACTCCCACGCCCAATGCCAGACCGACGCCTAGATATAGAATAACCCCCCGACGATCAAAGCCGATTTCGCGCCATTGGTATTTGAGCAACCAGACAGCAACTACTAACAACACGATACCGATCAACTTGTGGATAAAAGCCTCACCAAGAATGCTTTGATCCGTCCTGATGATGAAGTACTCAATGAAGCGGAAGATAAAGCAACTTGTATAAAACAACAAGATGAACTGGATTGGGTGTTTCTTGATGCTTTCCATCGTAGACTTCCTCCCAAGGCTCGATAGCGGTCTTCTCCACATGAATAATGATAATCGATTTTGTAAGCAGACTGAATGACTGCTGACGATGCAGGTAAAAAGTCTTAGACGCCGGCAGTTGCTTTCGGTTTACCCAGGTAAGCCAGGCGCATGCCATACAGCAGGACCAGTAGCAACATACCGACATCTGCAGCAATTGCCATCCACATCTGGGAGAGTCCGACCACAGCCAGAGCCATGACAGCCGCTTTGACAGCCAGGGTAAAAGCCACACTGATGCGGATCGTTAATATGACCTTGCGCGACAGCTTGAAGAAGAAGGGCAGTTCGCCCAAATGGTCGGCCATCAGAGCGACATCGGCTACCTCTAAGGCGATGTCACTACCTGCGGCTCCCATGGCAATACCGACATCGGCTGCTGCCAGAGCCAAGGCGTCGTTGATACCATCGCCAACGAATGCGACAGTGCCCTGGTTTTGGCGTTCGCGCTCGATATAGTCCATTTTGTCCTCGGGAAGCAAGCCGGCGTGCACACGTTTGACTCCAGCCTCGGCTGCGATTACCTGAGCTGTTTTCAGATTGTCGCCCGTTAACATGACTGTCTCCAGTGACAGGTTACCGGTATGCAACTGCTGCATCAAAGATCGGCTTTCCGCTCTCAGGGTATCTCGGATACTTAAGATAGCCAGGATTTGGTTGTCGTAAGCCAGGAGTACGGCCGAAGCTCCTTTGGATTCGACCTTGTCGATTGCTGCTATAGCAGACTCTTCCAGGTCTGCAAGCAGGCTGACAAAGGCAACGGAACCGATTGCTGCTTCCTTACCGTCGACCAGGGCTCGGACTCCCATTCCGGCCAACTCGCTGATGTCGCTGATTGTTGAGGATGCCAGGGGGGCTGTGCTCTCTGTGGCAGCAAGAGTCACCCACTCTTCTGGCTTGGCCGCCAACTCTTCTGGCTCGATCGCCAGC
>JAITUO010000088.1 GCA_031286245.1 Coriobacteriales bacterium | reverse complement strand
ACGGGTCAGCTGGGTACGCGAAGTATTAGTGTACTCCGTCACCGTGTAGACACTTTCCCGGTAAGGCTCACCAATGATCTCATCAAAAATGCCGGATGCGATAAAGAGGTTTTGAGTGTTCATGTAAACCGTAGTTGCTCCACCCAAAACACTGACCTGGTCAATCGGGCGGCGTCCAGCGATATCGATACTGCCTATGACAGCGTAGTCGATGGAGACGATCACCGGCATGATGGCTATGCGGTCCGGTGGGCACAAAGTCTCACTGTTGCCAACTCGATATGCTGGCACGAATGTCGACGGATCGTCCGGGTCCGGCTCAGTGTAGATATAAAAACTGCTGATGACATATAGTTTCCCGTCCAGCAACCGGGCCTGATTGTACTGACCACTCTGCGAGTACTGCCAGACTTTGTTAGGACTGATGGGGTCTCTGGCATCAATCAATTCGACACGAGTCTCTGAATTGGAGGTAAAGTCTGAATTATAGGAAGTAATCGTTGAGATGACTGCCAGTGTGTTACCGAAAATAAACATCTCCTGGTAAGTGACATTATCTGGGGGGATAAGACCGCTGTCTGTCTTGAGCCTTAAATCGTCAGAATAAGCAGTGTTACTGTCACATAAGACGATCTGAGATAACATCAAAGTGCCAACTCCAGCAGCTTTATGAATCGAGAGAACTACCACGTACCTGTTATCCTGCCAGACGCGACTGAGGGTATAGATATAGCGTCCATCAGTCTTAACAATGTCTCCCTCGTCGACTTCATTAACCTGTTTGTTGGTTTCGGAATGAGCCTGGGGCCCATCTACTGTTGTATCGTCCTGCTCTTTGGTGCCGGGATCAGCCAGGTCGTCATCACCAGTGACGGCTGTATTGTCTGGATCGTCTGGGTCGCTGGTTCTGTCAGGATCGTTATCACCGGGTATTTCTACATTGTTGTCAAACTGCCCGGGGCCAGTTGGTATGTTTATTTCATTTTCCGGATAGCTTTGCGGTCCGAGATTTTCAGGGGGCCCGGCAGTGCTTTTCGGATCGATAGCCATTGTTGGTGCTTGGACCGAATCTTCGATCATCATCCCGAAACCACCGGCGTTACCTGCTACACCATTACGTTGTCCAGTCTGCCGCTGAAAGGCAGCTATCTCATCGTAGACTGTTTTATAGTCAGCGGGTGTATAGATTGCTACCGGTCCGGTTCTGATCAGTTTATCCGTATGGGTTAGCCCGCCACCTTGGAAAAAGTCCAGTAGAGCACTGGCATTGAACAACACCACAAAAGCCAACACAGCTGTAGCCAGGCAAGCGGCGGCTGCGATGATCCGGCCGCGGTGTTTAGGTTTTGGAATGACGAGTGCAACGCTGGGGTCGGCTGGAGATGCCTGGCTAGGCTTGGTGCTGGAGTGAACAGCAGCCAGGACAGGTTTACTAACCTGGTCGGTAGCAGCGGCTTCTGCAGCCAAAACTTTGTCCAGGCGATCAAGTAATTCCTGATCGGGAATCATCTGCTTACGCATATCATCAAATATCTTGTCACTCATCGAAGTAGGCTCCTTTCAGCAGGCTCTTCATCTGGGCTCTCCCCCTGGAGAGTTGAACCCGGACTGTCCCTGGTTGCATATCCAAAATATCAGCGATACTGGCAATGGACAGATCCTCGAAATAGAAGAGGTGCAGGACAATACGGTAGCTACTGGGTAGCTCTCGCATGGCACGGAAGATGGCATCTTGCTCTTCGTTGTAGAAATGAAAATCATCACTGGATAATTGCTCGCTGTCACCTTCACTAAAAGGGATGACCTTGCGTGCCCAGCTGGATCCAGTGAGCTGCCTTGAGCAATTCAAGGTTGTAGTGATCAACCAGGCTTTGCGGCGTTCCTCAGATGGAAACAGAGGCTGTTTTCGGTGATAGACCAAAAAGACTTCCTGAAAAACATCGTCGGCGTCAGGTCGTCGTCTGGTATGTGTCAAGGCAATCGAAAAAACCATGTCCTTGTACCGCCGAACAACTTCACTGGTCTCCATTGTTTCAGAAAACTCTTGTTCCATTACCTTGGCAGCCGCCTGTTCGCTCATGGTGTCCATCTCTTTCACATCCATGCTTTGCTCTCATTATCCATACATCCTACTGGCAGGCTAAAAGGTTACACAATTGTCTGATTAACTGATTGTTAATATCTGAAAGAATTGAACAGTTCGATGATTTGGATAGCAACTTTTTAAAAACCTACTCCACGGCCTTCAATGCTTCGACCATATCAATACGCGTCAGGGGGCGGTACATGATCAGGTTGACCGCTGTCGCAAAGATAAATGTCAGAACCAACGCAATGGCATAACTTGTCCAGAGCAGGTCACGGCTGAACATGAACATATCAATCTCTAAGGTTGTGATGATATAGCGTTGCAGCAAGATACCCAAACCGATGCCCACTAAAGCTCCGATGACCGTCAACACGATATTCTCCCGATAGATATAGGCAGCCAGCTCGTGGTCGAAAAAGCCTAGGACTTCAATCGAAGCCAGTTCGCGGCGCCGTTCTTCAATATTGATCGTCGTCAGCGAGAACAACACGACAAAGATCAGGATGCCGGCTGAAATAATCAGGATCACAACCACGAAAGTCAGCACATCCAGCTCACTGTCCACTTCAGCAGAGAGCACCGTCGTATGCATCACCGCTGTCACTTCAGGATCGTCCAGCAGGCTTTGTGGCAGCTCGCCGTGTCCGGACTTTGACAGCACGAACACCCGGTTTGCCTGCGGCATCTCGCCATAGGCTGACTTGTAGGTCGCCGGTGAGATGTAGGCATAATGCAAGGTGTAGTTTTCGATGATACCGATGACAGTGAAGTCAGCCGAATCGCCTTCGAAGTTTCTCAAACTGACAGTGTCTCCGACCTCAACGGCAAATTGACGGGCGATCTGCTCAGTCAGGATCACCCCACTGTCATTCAGCTTATAAGATCGCGATGGGGAGAAAACCGTGCGGCGGGTGTTCAGACTGATGTAGTCGGACAAGGCTGGCGGGTCAAAGGTGACGATCAGGGAGATGTCCTTGGTCAGTTCGGGACTGGAAATTCGCATCGCCCGTTGGTAGATCAGGGTGTAACTCGATATATCGGGAGCT
>JAITUO010000154.1 GCA_031286245.1 Coriobacteriales bacterium | reverse complement strand
GTGTAGCATCGCCACCATATCCATGCCAGTATAGTCAGGCGAGTCATCGCCAATACCCAGCATCATACGGTTCGAATAGGCGTACAACAAAGAAGATGCTGCTTTCATCCAGAAATCCGGGTTGGCATCCTGGCGGATCACATTTGCCTCTTGCAATATTTTAAATACTGTTTCTACGTAAGCTTCATTGTCCAGGAAATTCTTTATCACATATTTTCGGATAGTCGGGTTGCGATGGTGTTCCTGTAATAAAACGCTCAACACCTTGATGTAGTATGAGACCTTGTCTTCCGGGAAAGACAGTTTCATGCAATCCATTATGCCTTCAGGAGTTGGATTATTATGCAATTCCTGAAGAGCAATCGGATCACGAATGCTACCCCAGACTTGCTCCATGTAATCTTTCAGCATGTATTCCAAAATGGCATTCTTCGATGGAAAATGGTAATACAGAGATGCTGCATTCAATTTGACTGCATCAGCAATTTCTCTGATTGATGTCTCGGTATACCCCTTAGAGGCAAACAGATCTGCTGCACATTTAGCAATTCTTTCCCTGGTTGAGGATTCGTCTTGGGAGAAGCCTAAACTGACACTGCTATTATCCATAGGTCCATACACCTCAGTTAGAGGCCCACTGATGCTTGTGCTGAATGCGCCACCTGATTCACCAGTGTTTCCGCCTGCTCAATGTTATACATTATGGTGGCTCGTTTCTGGCAAGTAGAATTCTACCACGCTCGGCTTATGCAAATACCGGAACTGATGCCGCAACTGTGCGAATGATTGAAGCAAAAATGCAGACCAGTTTTCAGGTATCATATTGCTTCGTATTTACGGAGGGCTAGCGAAGTGGTCATAACGCGGCGGTCTTGAAAACCGTTTGGGGGCAACCCCACGGGGGTTCGAATCCCTCGCCCTCCGCCACTGAATATCGCGCCCACATTCATACATTTTTCTCTGGAATTCCTGCATTAAATACCATATTATCACGGTAATATGTTCCATATAATCACGGCAGTAGGTTCTTGTTGTCTTCGTCTGCTGTAAGGTTTAGCTATACAAACTCTATGGTTTCACTACCTCGCTGACTACCTGGATTAATCCAGGTGATAATGAGTTGCGCACGGCTGACCTCATTCACCAGCTAGTTACCAACCTCCGTCCAACAAGTGAAAAAATGTTGACAAGTAATTCAACCCACGCTATAGTGACTATATCGTTTACCGATATAACGTTACTCGTTATATCGGTCAGCGACACAAACAATTACTACAGACTGAAAGCAGAGTCATCATTAATGGAAAGTACAGCGCTCACTGAAGCCGTTTATTACGTCCTACTATCTCTTTACACCCCATTGCATGGTTACGGGATCATGCAAAAAATCGAGAGCATGTCAGCTGGGCGAGTCAGACTGGCAGCAGGTACATTATATGGAGCGCTTGGCTCGATGGTGGAGAAAGGCTGGATCAAAGCTTTGCCAGGCGAAACCAGAAGTCGCAAAAAGGAATATGTGATTACCCAGCAAGGTCAAACCGCTGTTAAACAGGAGTTAGCGAGACTTAAAGAGTTGGTAGCCAATGGCGAAACCAGCCTGAAAATGGAGTGAAGATCTATGCAAAAGACTATACACAAACTGTTCTGGCTATGGGATTTTGACAAAGAGGAAGCCTGGCTGAATGAGATGGCTGCCAAAGGATTGGTGTTGGCTGAGGTCGGTTATGCTCGGTATGTGTTTGAAGACAAAGCACCCGGTGCATATCAAATCCGACTGGAAATGCTGCAAAAACAACCAAGCCATCCTGAGAGTCAGGACTATATTCGCTTTCTGGAGGAAACCGGGGCAGAGCATATTGGCACTTTTTACAGCTGGGTATACTTTCGAAAGAACACCAATGAGGGTTCTTTCGACCTGTTCTCGGATGTTGAATCACGGATAAAGCATCTAAACCGGATCCTTGTGATTCCCAGCATTCTTCTAGCATTTACCCTCCTTAATTCATATAGCTGGATAGATCGATATATCGAAAATAACGATGCTGGCAATCTGGCAGTAGCTCTGCTGCTCTCAGTTTTGTCTCTGTTTATGATGTACGCGTTTATCCGATTATTTGTCAAGCGACTGAAGCTGAAGAAGGACAGCCGATTATATGAATGAGCGTCGATTGCTGTATATAAATCCAGTAATGACCAGCATTCAATAGTCTGAGGTTGGTAGAGACAATGAATCATTTTCTTTCTGGACTGATCTTAGGTTTAGGGTTGATCCTGCCGATCGGCTCGCAGAACATCTATGTGCTGAAATCTGCGATCCGTATGCGATTGCCGCGTTCATTGGTGATAGCTCTGGTAGCTGCTTCTTGTGACTCATTACTGATCATCATCGGCGCACTCGGTGCCTCAACAGCGTTAGCTGCAGCACCAGGGTTACGCCCAGCTTTGTTGATAGCCGGTGCCGGGCTTTTGTTCTTTTTGGGAATCCGAGCGTTACGGTCTCCCCTGCCGGAAGCTGATGAAAGCTTAGGTGAGGACAACCTGGCCAAAGCTTGCCTGGCTACAGTCTCGGCATCGTTGATCAATCCACATGCCATCATTGACACAGTCGGTGTTATCGGGCTGGCGATCAGCTCGGTGACTGATGGAGCATTTCCTTTCGGATTTGGTGCTGTCTCCGCTTCGATAGTCTGGTTTATGTTTCTCGCTCTGGCTGGATCTTTACTGGCTTCTCGCTTGACCTCCAAGACTCGCCAATGGATCGACAGAGCTTCAGGTATCATCCTGCTTTTCTTTGGCCTACGATTAGCTTGGGAAGCCCTGGTATTGTTTGGCTTAATGTGATCGAATGTTGTAATAAGGGGAACTGATAGAGTGGTATTAGTGTTATACCTTCAAATCGTTCTAGAGTATCTCCGAGATAAAAAAGACTCAATAAACACCACTGCTTCAATTGTTGCTCATCGAATGTCTATACATTATAATAATTTTCCCAATATAAGTTGCACAAGCTGATCCCCTCACAATAGGCACCACAATATACCACGCACGGATCTTTAACAAACCTGTCTAAAAGGGTACAATGCATTGTTGCAATGAATATTTACACTAATACTTGCATCATTGAAAGAGATACTATGAGAGGAGGTGTTTGATCAGTAGAATAGAGAGTATTGCTAAAGTAGAATCCAAATTGTTAAACTCGGGAGGAGAATTCCTGATTACAAGAGAATACTTCAGATTGCTACTGGTATCACTTCTTGTTGGGGCATTATTATTCAGTATCCCTAACACTGTTTTTGCAGGGACAGCATCTAGTAGCCCCACTTATCCGAGCTATTCTGGGATCGACTACAAAGCATATTCATAGATAGATACAAAATCACCAAACACAGCTGAAGCCCGTGCAGTTTGTTGTCCAACAAATAAATCTGCACCTGCTAACTATGTTGGTACCCAAACACGACTAATGACTAGCTCTGGTTTTATACAAGATTTCTATGGCTTTCTTTACAATCCGTCTGCACTGGCAATAGGCGAAGCATATGTCCCTGTTGTAGTCTATAGCTCGGCTCCATCAGGTAGCTATTGGTATAGCCACGGACTTGTGCAACTATATGATACTTCGATATCTGGATATAGGCAATCAGCAATGACATACACTGCACAGATTCCAGTATGACATACGAATAGAAAGAAGGTATGACAATGATAAAAGACATTACTTCCCTGCGTAAAGCAATTCTCTATACCATATTGCTGCTAGCATTATCACTAATCACAGTATTAATAATGCAGACATTCAGCAATCCAGCTACAGCAGACGAGGCTGAAAAGCTCTACCCTGTAAATGACAACGGATCTACATATGGTTCTGTAGTTCTTGCTCCAAATCCTGATCAGGAACCAGACTTGATAGCTGTGATCGCTACAAATGGCAGTGAAGGTTATGTTTATAAAACAGACCTGTATGCTTTTTCTGGCAGTGCAACGAGCTTGGAACATGCTGCCCAGCTTACGGATAGGAGGGTACGTCTAGCCACAGACGCTTTTATTTCATCAATAAATGATCAGACAGGTATCAATCTGGAGGAATCACGTCCGGAAATATCCAACTACATTAAATTCACCTCAGGAATATGTGGCTACATCACTCCATTAAGGCCTGAATATGATATTGACTTGAGAAGTCTCATACCTATTGAAATCAGCGATGAGAGCATCGATCTGGCAATGAAGAAGGCTTGGTCTGCAAACCAAAATGTCATTCCCGTCTATAAATCAGACGGTGTAACAATTATCGGTGATTTCATCATTCAATAAGTGCCTGTCGTCATTCAGATTGTGGATAAGTAAAGCGTCTCCCCTGGTAGTTGACCATTTCTACCAGTTCATCATCAATTGATATCAGGTAGTTCGGGTCTACTGGCACCTTGCCACCACCGCCGGGAGCGTCGATCACAAACCTGGGAATCGCATAACCAGAGATGTTGCCAGTCAGGTCTTTGATGATCTCGGTTCCGACCTCCACCCTGGTGCGGAAGTGGTTGCTGCCTTCGCATAAATCACATTGGTAAAGATAGTAAGGTCTGACGCGGGTCTTTACCAGCTTCAATAACAGCTCCCGCATCGTTTCAGCATTATCATTGATGCCTTTTAAAAGAACGCTCTGGTTCCCCAAAGGGATACCGGCATCCACGATATCAGTGCAAGCTTGACAAGCCCGCTCAGTCAACTCCGCTGGATGGTTGAACTGCGCGTTTATCCACAATGGATGATACTTGCGCAGCATGGATAACAACTCCGGAGTTATCCGCATAGGTAAAACAGACGGCACCCGGGTACCAATCCGGATGACTTCGACATGCTCAATCGCCCGAAGTCTAGCCAGAATTTCCTCCAGGTCCTTGTCAGGTAAGGTCAGCGGATCACCGCCGGAAACCAGGACATCACGAATCGCTGGAGTGCGAGCGATATAGTCGATCGCCTGATCTCTGGCATCTGCGCTGATTGCATAATCTTCCTCGCCAACATGGCGTTTACGAATACAATAGCGACAATACATTGCACAATGCCTGGTCACCAAAAACAATGCCCGATCAGGATAGCGATGCACGATATTCTCCACAGGACTATCGCCCTCTTCGTTCAAGGGGTCAGACATCTCCCATGGTTGCACTTCTGTCTCTCGAATCGAGGGCACAGCTTGTCGGCGCAGTGGATCGTTGGGGTCATCGGGGTCCATTAATGTCGCGAAATAAGGCGTGATAGCCATACGGAAACTACCAAGACACTGAGCGATCTGACTCTGCTCTGCTGGACTTAACGTTATAACCCTTGCCAGCTCACTGACGTCGCGGATGCGATGAGCGTACTGCCATTTCCAGTCTTCCCACTTAGGGCTTGTAGGCGCTATATTGAATAGGGAGAATACCCTGTCATTCATGATTTGACTCCGTTTGCCCAACCGACTGCTGATAGCGGCTCATTGCACTTGCCAATACGCTCTGGATTAGAGTTTCATAATCTATTCCGTTATATGCAGCCAGCATCGGATAGTCACTGTAGTCTGGAGCCAGACCAGGCAAAGGGTTTATTTCGATGAAGTATAACAGGCCATCGTCAGCCAGCCGGAAATCGATACGTGCGAAGTCACGGCACTCCAGTATGGTGTAGATTTGCTCGGCTGTTGTTGTCAGTTCTCCCAACAGGCCAGCATCCAGGTCGGGAGGACAGGCATAATCGACATATCGATGAAAATCCTGTTTCACGGCAAGGCTGTAAATCAGCTGTTCAGGGTCTTTAAAGATGATTTCCATCGGTGTGAAGACACGTAGGTCTGTAGTTGGATTACCCAGCAAACCGACTGTGAACTCTCGCCCGAGTATATATTCTTCTATCAGCAGGTCTCGTGGATTACGTTGGAAACTGGTGACAAGAATAACTCGTAATTGATCTACCGACCAGGCGATCGAACCACCAGTGATCCCGATGCTTGATCCCTCTGCGTTAGGCTTGACGATTACTGGGAAGTTTAAGCGATCAATGAGGGGCGTTGTTTCGGTAGATTTCACTACTTGAAAACCAGGAGTCCGGATACCATAGCCAGCCAATAAACGTTTAGTCAGGGCCTTATCCATAGTTAGACACATCGTGGTCTCATCTGAGCCGGTAAACGGGATGCCCAGCCAGTTCAAGAGCGCTGGAACTTGGGCTTCTCTGCCCCGTCCGTTTCGTCCTTCGGCAATATTGAAAACAATGTCTGGGCGTTTTTGCAACAGTTGTACAGGCAATTCAGCGTTGGCTTCAAAGACCTCGACATTGCAGCCGGATTTGGTCAAGGCCTGGTAGATGGCTTGAATGGTTGCCGGTTCGTCGAATTCAGCTTCGGATTCTGTAGAATTGTCTGCCTGAGCACCAGCAGCGCTCTTGGTATTACAGGTGATACCAACCGTCAGAGGCTGGATCGCCGTCAAGCCAGGATGTTCGGAGTCGATATCAGCCATTCTGTTCACGCTGTCGCCGTTTTTCATCAACAAACTGATGCCGAGCATGCTAGCCCGGTATGATCCCCGGTTGATCCAATACTTGGATCAACCCGTTGTTATTAGCATAGACAATTGGTTCTTTGGACAAATTGGTCAGGTTACCTACAGCATCAGCATAAACCGCACAACCGCTGGGCAGGGCATATCCTTTTGATCCGTGACCCAATAGTTTTAAGGCAGCTTTCAGTTCGACCCAGTCCTCAGACTCGCCGTGAGTGTCAAACAGCAATGGCACTATACCCAGGCAATCGAACAGAGAGGAAGTATCGTCGTCTCCCTCAACATCCCAATGCACCCAGTGACTGCCTAACATGATGGTTCCTGCCGAAACACCGATGAATCGTTTTCCAGAAGTATATAATTCATGCAGGTATTCAATTAACTCATGCCGCTTAAGCCAGATGATACCATCCTCCACCTCGCCACCGGAAAAAAAGATAACATCAGCTTTATCAAGCATCAGCTTTGCTGCAGATACGTCTACCTTAGCCTTTGCCAGCCGTACCAGCTCGACTTTTCCAGCTCCTGCTTTCGACAGCAGATGCTTCATCATCATGAAAAAAGGCCTGCTATCTCCGTTAGCTGTCCCAATGTAAGCAACAGTAGGCTTGGCAAAATCCTGGAAAACTGTAGACAATGCATTGGTGGTCGCATCGGGATTACTTGGCATACCTCCAGCCATTACCAGGACCGGGAAGCCGCCTGGTGACGGGCCGCCTGGTGACGGGCCGCCTGGTGACGGGCCGCCTGGTGAGGGGCTGCCTGGTGAGGGGCTGCCTGGTGAAGAGTTGTTTGTGGGCAGTTTATCTTTATTCTGGTCAATCATTCGAACAGACCTTTCTCGTCAAACTCAAAGCTGGTTTGGCTGCGGCGGAACTTGCCAGCCGGTCCAGGCAGTATATTCGAAACAACAGAAACTTGAAAAATCCCGTCTGCACCATATAGTGCAGATAATACGTTATTGGTAGCTTCAATCAATTCCGCAGTCCCTTTTGGACTGTCAGACATAGGATCTCCCATCACTGAAATCCGATACTCATTCCGACTGTATTGCTCCATATTATAATCACGGATAGCTGGCACCTTGGCTAAAGCCTGATCCAAAGCCATGGTCGTCACTAAACCATTATTTGTAGTAAAAGTCGAATTACTGACCCGCCCCTCAACGGCTTCGACAATCATTCCCTCGTTTCGTCCACAAGGACACACAGAGTCTGAATACAACCTGATCAAATCACCAACGTCAAACCTTACTACTATATTCCAGGGATTCTCAAAGGTCGTGACTAAAATTCGACCTATTTCCGGACCGCCATACTCCGGTTTTAAAGGCTGGTAGTCGATCCTGCAATAGTCCAAATTCTGGTGGAGAAGACCGGCTTCACATTCCTGTAAAACAAAACCTGTCTCTGTCGTACCATACGAGCTGATCTGGGGAGCCGTAAAGACTCGGCCAATTGCTGACTTGTGGATGACAGAGGTGAACTCATATGTGAAAACGATGATTGCCGGTTGAAAGACCTCGATTCCTTGATCGGCAATCCAGTAAGCCAACCTTGCCAACAATGAGGGATTGGCTTCCAGGATCACTGGCTGAAAAACAGCCAGTTCATCAACCATGCGTTGATAGTGTCGAGGTTGCCACTGGATTAAGTTGATCTTCTCGTTTAAATACAAACGATGCCCGACTAAGCGCGAAGAGTAAGGCAGATCTTCCTCGCAACTGATACCGACGTTTAGGGAACTGGCTAACTTAGCCTCGGGCTGAGGGTGTTTCAGGTGGGCTGTATGGGCGTTTAACTGCCAGGCTGAAGCTTCAGCAGCATCCCACCATTTCTGGTCCCAGGTATTAATCACCCGGTCACCAGTAGTGCCACTGGTGAAAGTGTACTCGATCTCCTCCACATCTAGACCTGCCTGGAGATCGCGGTAGTTGGGAACCAATCCTCCGGGAAAACTGTCGCGGATTATTTGCTTGGTCAGCACAGGCATTACGTCATACCGCTCGTTGATCGACTTGTCGACTCCTGGGTCCAGTACTCGCCAGTCAGAATAAGCGGGTGTGGTTGCCAAGGCGGTCTCTAAAGTCGAAAGCGACTTCTCATAGAACCTAAGTGGATAGTTATATCGTTCAGTTAATATCATTTTATGGCCTTTTGGTTGCTGGTCGTGATCTACCCTTCAAGGTATCACTCTCTTCTCGTTGTTGGTGCTTGCTACTCCCCTGTTTGTTTAACTCGCGAAATTGTACACCAATTTTCTGTGGATAATGTCGTCGACGACGGTACTGGAGACTAGCGTTATTAGACTGGATATCGAACACACAGAAACTATCTTAGTATTCGACATGTTATCAAACATGTCGAATATCGAGTAGCTTCTGCCGCCAGTTTGCGACACTGCTGTGGATTATCCGGGTGACCAGTTTTGATCGGACAAATTTTAGAGCGGCAGTTCGTTTTGCAGCCATGTAGTAATCAGCATTCTGGGGCTTATGCAATTCATCATCAGAAAGCCAGATAGCCTCGCGTTTATAGGCAATCGCTTCCAGAGCCATATTCAATCGCAGTACAAATCCATCATAATCACCATCTGTCGCGTAGACGAAAGTAGCTGTGTCCTCTACAGCAAACTCGACGATAGCCATTTGATTGTCTGGTGAAGGAGCGATTATCCAAAATAGATAGGAGTCGCCAGGTGCCGTTGTACTCTGGCTGGAGTCTGTTATCTGCAAATCCTTTTGGCTCTCAGGTGTGACAGTCAGTGAAGCCTGCAGCTCACTGCTACCGGTTAATCTGCCTAACACTCCGGCAATCATGTTCAGGGGATTGCTGTCCTCCGTCAGCCCTCCAAGTGTGCTGACTTGATCGCCGAATGTGTTGGCTTGGTTTTCTCCCGGTATGCTGGTCTGCGAATCTGAAACAGTTCTAGTGTCTATCAAACCGACAGCAATCCTGGAGCGGTCTGTCAACTCTAGCAGTGTTTGATAATAGTCTGCCGCTCGGGTGGTTGATATCTGCTTCTCCAGCGCTGGTACGAATGAAGTGGCAATCGAGTCTAGAACACCGATGGAAACAGCTACTCCGACAGG
>JAITUO010000039.1 GCA_031286245.1 Coriobacteriales bacterium | reverse complement strand
CCTGGGAATTTCGGAGTTTTTGGCCAAAAAGGGCCCTCATGTATGGTTGTTTTGCCTGAATTGCGAGATCTGGTTTTCTCCACAATTTAAACGTGCTGGTAGATGAGTTGTGGCAGAATTCTATAGGTGTGAAACCGATAGAAGACTATACATGAGAGCTCTTTTTGGCCAAAAACTCCGAAATTCCCAGGAAATGCCAGTATTTAGCTCAATCCTAACGGTGCTTGCGCCAATTTAGCGAGACAAAACCCCACTGGCACTGTCGTAGCGCAGATAAAAAGTCAGATATCCCTTTTCGATCATCCAGGCTTGAATATCGTCGATCATCCAGCCGTCTGGTTTAGTTACCAGAGGATAGCTTGATATTGGATAATCAACAGCAGCCAAGTCTGAGAGCCTGGTCTTTTCTGCCAGCAATTGACAACAGGCTTCCGGATGGGTATTGACCAAAACGCTGGCGGAGTTCCAAGACTGCTCCAATTGCGCCAAGATCATTGAATCGGCAACAGACTCACAATAATCCAAACGGGCAACCATGATGGACTGTGAGAGGTTCTCACCCGTCGAATCATCAGCGATCAGCACCATCCCATCCAACTGGCCTTGGTAGAGCAGGGAGGCTGGCAAAGCAGCAGCTGCCAGCTGGTTGCTAGCCAATAACTGATATCGCAGTTCAGGTTTTTGGATGACCTCATAGACAATCGCCTCACTGGGAATTCCTGCCGCAACCATCAATTGGTCAAACGCATATTCCGGCAAAGTGTCAATACCGATTGCCACCGGAACGCCAGCCAGGTCTGCCAGTTTATAAATACCGCGTTCGGGATTGGCTAAAACCCCGAACCTACCCTGGGTAGAATCAGTGCCCAAAGCTACCCACAACAGCTTCAAAGGTATGCCTCGGGCAGCTAAAGAAACTGCTGTCATCGGACTGGTCAAGGCCATATCGATATACCCACCAGCCAAAGCTTCGGCAAGCTCCACAGACGATTCATAGGTAATGATAACTACTGTCAGTCCCATTTCATTGAACAAACCTTGCTTCTCAGCGACCCAGAAGGGCAACATGTCTTCAATCGGCAATGTACCGATCCTGACGAGCCGTATTGATTTATTCGCTTGCTGCTGAGGCTG
This sequence comes from Coriobacteriales bacterium, assembly GCA_031286245.1. Taxonomy (GTDB): domain Bacteria; phylum Actinomycetota; class Coriobacteriia; order Coriobacteriales; family UBA8131; genus WQXZ01. The sequence goes on along the minus strand of JAITUO010000039.1, from coordinate 5,140 downwards.
ACAGGCTGCTAAAGCAGGAATGGCAGCCAATAACAGGGCCATTACCAATAGCAGCAAGCCAAAACGGTTGCAGCAGGTAGTCTTTTTATTGATCATCTTGTCAGTTTGCATTCGTCCTCTAGTGTATTTGCCTATCGGTCTGACAAAGCAAGTATAAACTAGTCTGAAAGCTATCTATCTGTGGAGAAGCCCGTGCTCTCATCGAAAGCAGCTAGTAGTCTTTTGAATTCATCGAGGTTGAGACTTTCTGCTCGGCGCCGACCATCGATATCAGCACTCTCCAGTACTGGTTTAATCTGATTGCCCGTGATCCCTGAAGCTGCCAATGCAGAACGTAACGAATTGAATATAGTCTTACGGCGTTCTGCGAAAGCCGCATCTATCAGGCTTTGTACTTTACTCCATTGGTGCAAGACCAGTGATTCACTGCTGTCTGTATCAGCCAGACGTTGCAACCTGATGACTGTAGAATCTACGCGAGGTGGAGGCAGGAAGCTGGTATGTGAAACCTTGAAGCTTGACTTGACTTCAGCCAAAAAAGCCAACTTGACTGTGTAAGCACCATAAGCCTTACTGCCTGGTACCGCCATGATACGCTCTGCTACTTCCCGCTGAACCATTACAGTAGCAGCATGCAATCCTTCAAAACGCCGGAAAAAATCGAGGATGATGGTCGCAGCAACCGAGTAAGGCAAGTTGGCAACCAGGTCGAATTGCTCCGGTAACTCAGTAGGCTCCAGCAATAAAGCATCTGTCAACAGATGGCTGAACTGCCCTGGATAGCGGTTGCTGATGTCTTCGAGTATCTCCTTCATACGGCTGTCAATTTCGATACCTACAACATGAGCCCCGGTAATTAACAAAGCCTCAGTCAGAGTCCCAATACCTGTACCGATTTCGACCACGGGCAGGTTATTATCTAAAGCAGCCAGCCGAATGATTTTGCCAACAACGCCATCGTCCACTAAGAAGTGCTGGCCAAGTGATTTTTTCGTATAGAGCCCCCAACGCCTTAATAGGGCAATCGTTGCTGCAGGTGACGCTAGTGGTGAGTTGCAAGGCATGGTATAACGCTTTGACAGTCAGAGTCTATGAGATTCAATGAACACGGAGAAAACACGGAGAAAACACGCAGGAAACACAGAGGACCAGCCTTTACTCAAGAATGTCATCACCAACTGCATCATCACTAACTACTTCAGCACTATCTATGTCGTCACCAACTGCATCATCTCTGCTAAAGCTAACCTCACGTCCCCGGTCACGACCTCGTCGGATTAGATTAAGGTACTCAAGCTCTATCTCATCTCGGCTGTCATAGATAATCGGGCTACTCTCAGCCAGTCGTGGAGAGACGCGGTCGCCAACAGATTTCAACTCCTCCATCTCGGCTTTGATTTCTTCAAGCTGAGCTGCCAGCTGGTTAGCCTCCTGCTGTTTGACGACATATCGTGCAAATGCTCCCCCTGCTGAGATAGCACGAGCTTCGAATTCCTCCTGCCGAGCAACTGCTCGGCGTAATCTGACCAGCTCTGTAGTCGCTGGGGTGTTATCACGATCGAGTCCATCATAGAGAGCAGAAGTATCTTGTGGAGACAAAAAGCCGACGAAGTCATGGACTTTTTCAATCATGAATCCAGCCACGTTGAAAGCACTGCGTGTTGTACCAACCAGTGGAGCATATCCATGCGGATCACCACCGGAGCCGACTACGTAGAGATGAGCGGGACGCTTGGGCATCTTCTTATGACCTAGCAGATAACGCTGGGCGTAGTATGGCTGCAACCTGTCCAGTAGAGCCTTGAACTGAGCAGTCGGGCCAGCAAAGTACAAAGGAGCTACGATACCAACAGCATCGACCCGATCTAGAAGGGCTTTCAACTCCAGGTAGTCATCAATCAACTGACCATCGACCTTGCGATCAGCAAATGCACAGATACCGGTTTTCTCACAAGACCCGCATCCGATACAGGGGTTGATATGCCTCTCACATAAAAAGAAATGCTGGGTCTTGGCGCCAGCTTTACGGGCACCTTGTTCCAGCAACCCGACTAGAGCGACCGAAGCACGCCGACGGGGAGATCCAGAGATAAAGAGGATATCCGGTTTGGTGTCGATAGCTGTGTCATCGTTACTGGTCTCAGCGACGGCTTGACCCGTAACAGTAATACCATCAGGAGACAGCATATCGTTGATTTCACTCATCAGGATCCTCCCATAAGAATCATCGGTCAAAGAAACGTAGTGCTTGCTTGTAGATCAACGGTCAAAGTAACGCAGTGCTTGCTTGTAGATCATCGGTCAAAGAAACGTAGTGCGTTATGGTAGATCTCAGTCAAAAAGTCGCTGGTGTTGCCACCAGACATAACCCCACAAACCTCAGCCAGACAGGCTGCAGTGAACCTGGTGTGCTCCGGACCACAGAGTGTGCCACGCAAGGGAGTCGGTGCCATAAATGGTGCATCGGTCTCTGTCATGATGCGCTCAGTCGCTGTTTGGCGGGCAGCTTCACGCAGGCTGTCTGCTTTCTTGAATGTCAGTGTACCACCGAAAGCCACACTGGCACCTCGGTCAAGGAATGGCAGTAGCTCAGTTGGACCGAGAGTATAGCAGTGTAATAAAACACCTGCCTCTGGCCAACCTTCTGTATCGAGTATCGTCAACCCATCTTCATGTGATTCTCTAAGATGGAGGGCAACAGGCAGTTGGTATTCATGGGCGATCGCCAATTGACGGCGAAAGACCTGGCGTTGGACATAGCGAGGCGAGGCATCATAATGGTAGTCTAAACCGATCTCGCCGATTGCGGCAGTACGGGCATCTTTCAAACACTTGATCATTTCTTCTTCAGCAGCCCTATCATAACTTGCTGCATTATGTGGATGACACCCGATGATCACACGGCAACGCGGTAGGTCAGCAACACTGTCCCATTGATCAAGTAAACCAGCTGCCAGTTCAAGCCAGGTAGATAAGTTGTTGTAGGTGAAGAACGGGTTTTCTGTCGGATCGACAACTGTGACAACAAAACTGATTTTGTGAAATGCTGCCCTGGCTAAAGCCAACTCAGGATGTGGCAGCATATCCAAATGGCAATGGGTGTCGGCAACTGGTGCGCCATCGATACTCACTGGCTCGACGACACGGCCTTTGACATCGCGGAATTCTGGGTCCCAATAGACTACGTCCTGGGCTACCAGCTCAGCAGCCTCACTGGCTACATTGGATATCTTTCGCACTTTAGTCTCTACCTTAAACTTGATACAACTAAAAACACCAGTTATTCATGATCCAAGTCCAGATCAGCTTCAGACAGCCGGGGGAACAACGGTTCACCGATCACCACACGGTTTCCTGCCGGCAGCTTGCCCCACTGAGCAACAGCTCTGAGGTCAGCTACCGTATCCAAGCCATCCAAACCTAATCTCTGCCAGACTTCACAAGAGCTGCCTGGCATCACTGGAGCAAAGTATAGAGCAATAATCCGGATCGCCTCCAGACTGTTGTATAGCACGAAAGCCAGCCGATCGGCAGCGGTCGGAGCTGTCGCCTGATCGAGTGAGATACCAGCAGCTTCAGCCGCAGCAGCTTCTTCTGTTGCTGCTCTGGCCAAAGCCCAGGGAGCGCTTTCCTCCAGATAGAGATTGGCACGATCGACCAGGCCCATCACATGAGCAAAGGCCGCCGTGAAGTCCATCTCCTGAATAGCTTGGATATACGGTTCGTATAGACCTTCAGCTATATCTGCCAGCGGATTATTCATTTCGCGAGTTAACGCGGCGACGGTCTTCTCCCACAGCTCGGGTACTTGACCATCGAGATATTTCTCAGTCATGTTGAAGACCCGCGAACAGAGGTTTCCCCAACTGTTGGCCAAGTCAGCGTTGTAAACCTGTAGGATACGTTCTAGCGAAACCGAACTGTCGGCTCCCAGCTGGATGTCAGTTAAAAAGAAATAGCGGTAGCCATCCAGACTGAACTTTTCAGTCAAGAACGACGGAGCCATGGTGTTGCCACGCGACTTGCTCATTTTTATGCCTTTGGTTAACAGATAGCCATGCACGAAAACCTTTTCCGGCAAAGGCAGGCCAGCAGCCATCAATACCGCTGGCCAGATCACACAGTGGAAGCGGATGATGTCTTTGGCAATTAAGTGGACCTGTGCGGGCCAGTATTTTGCAAATAACGCCGCATCTGCAGGGTCTGTTGAGCCGAAGCCGATACCAGTCAGATAGTTGATCAAGGCATCAATCCAGACATAGGAGATATGACCAGGAGCAAATGGTACCGGCACTCCCCAATCAAAAGCAGTGCGTGAGACTGATAAGTCTTTCAACCCACCTCGCACGAATGATATGACTTCATTGCGACGGAAATCTGGCTGGATAAACCCAGGGTTTTGCTCGTAGAAGTCCAACAGTGGTTGGGTGTAGTCTGAGAGGCGGAAGAATAGATTCTCTTCCTCCATATAGATCAATGGTCGCACACAGTCTGGGCAAAGCGGGGCTCCGGTCTCATCCACAGCTGATAAACCTTCGTTCATGCGGACCGCAGCGAAATCACTGAGTTGCTCATCAGTGAAAAACGTCTCATCGGGTACACAATAATGCCCCCGATAAGTGTCCATGTATATTGCACCGCTCTCATACAAACGGCTGAATAGTTGCATGACACCTGTCATGTGCCGCTCTTCAGTGGTGCGGATGAAATCATCATAAGTGATACCAAGCTCAGCCCAGATCCGCTTGAACTCCTGCGCCATGCTATCTACCCAGTCCTGTGGTTTGAGTCCCGCTTCACTGGCAGCCTGAGCGACTTTTTGGCCGTGCTCGTCCAGCCCGGTCAGAAAGAAAGTATCGCGACCGTCCATGCGCATGGTGCGGGCCAAGGTGTCAGCCACAATCGTGGTATAAGCTGAACCGAGGTGCGGAGCTCCGTTCACATAGTAGATTGGTGTGGTTAGATAAAAAGTCCTGGCGCTGTCACTGCTCATTTTTTAATCCTTACTCCTCTTTTTGTGGTTTCTTATTGTAGCTGTTATCAGATTGAAGCCCGGGGGATGTCAGGTCCTGGTACTTGTCAACATGCTTGCGAGCAGGACTCTTGGTGGGCATACCTATTAGTATGACAGTTTCGCCTT
>JAITUO010000040.1 GCA_031286245.1 Coriobacteriales bacterium | reverse complement strand
ATCTACCAGGGCTTTTAAATTTCATAGTATAAAAAGCGGCCTCCCACCTGATAGAATTTCGTACAAAAAGGCCCCTTTTGCGGCAAAATTTCCTGATCCAGAATAGCAAGTCTCTTAATGACTGGTTTTCGAAGATTACAGCCGCTTTCAGCTGCCTCATTTAAGGTCGATTGTACTTTCCAAGCCTCCAGATCCCTCCCAAGCATACAACAGGTAACTGAATGATACAGACCTGGTTTTCTCCACATTAATGTCTGAGCACTCAGCCAAAGCATACCCTGCAAAGTACTCTCACTCCAAACGAAATACCAGCCGTGCAATTGGGGACTCCCATACGGCTATCTCCACGACCGAAATTCCCGCTGGCAACACAGCTGCCAGTTGTTCATAGACCACTCGCGCCAGGTTTTCCGCCGTAGCATTGAAAGTATCAAAAGGCGGTACCTCGTTTAAGTATTTATGGTCGAATTGCTTGAGGATGGTCTTCAGGTCTTCCTTGAGGTCTTTGAAATCATAAACGATGCCCACGACGTCCAACTCACTGCCTTTGACCTCAGCTTCAACGTCCCAAGTGTGCCCATGCAGGTTCTTGCACTCGCCATCGTAGCCGATCAGTGCGTGAGCTGCGTCAAAGTGCTCTTTTATGTGCAGGTAATACATGCCGCTGGCCATTATTGCCTTCCTTTCAGCATCGGTTTTTTCCTGGCGTAGGCTGTCTTTACTGTCTGATTCACCAAAAGCTTCTTTTCCAGCGGGGGCACCCGGAGTCTGAGGAGCTGGTGGAATCACTGGTGACGAAGCTTCGATATTAGCTGCAGCCAGCAGGTCTGGAGAGACATACTCGACATGGAACCCACCAACGGGCGAGGCGCTGTCCATAGCAGCGTTGGCCAGCTTGTCTGAATCACTGTTCAGGCTGCGTTCGACATGGCTGATTGATGCGGAATAAAAACGCGTCAACAGCTGTGTTGCCAACTGATGCAGTGGTTTGATGCCCGCGTTCTTCACCTTGTATTCGCCGTTGAGCTGTTTGACAACCAGTTCGCTGTCCAGCAAAATCTCAATTGTTCGGACATTGAGTACCAAAGCGTTCTCCAGGCCCCAGATCAAAGCGTGATATTCGGCTTGATTATTCGTCGCCTGCCCGAGATACCAGCCGCCATATGAAATCGTGCTCCGCACACCGTCGATATCATCAGCCTCCAGGGAATAACCGATTCCACTCTCACCAGGATTGCCACGGCTACCGCCATCAGCATGCAGAATGGCTTTCAATATCAAATTGATCGGCTCCCGGGTGTCCTTGTCTTTCATGTATGCTCCTTAGTTTGCTCGGCCCGTTCTAACAGGCCGGATTGTTTTTTGATGGGGAGAAGACCCTGTCTTCTCCAAGTGCCGGATCTCTCAAGACCTGGTCTTCTCCACATTGAGATCTTTATATTACCAATAGGCGTAGGCAGGATGGGCATGTACCCACACCAGCTTCATCGGCATCACGCTTCGCCCGTGCCAGTTGTCCTTCAGTCAGCTCAATGTGACAGGCTTGGCAGATGTGTCCTTCCAAAGCGGCTGCACCGATGCCCTGTTTCAGGCCGCGCTGCCTGTCATAACGCTTGACCAGCTCCGCAGGGAGTAGGGCGGTAAGTTTCTGGCGCTGCTGTTCCAACTTATTCGACTGAGCCTCCAGTTGAGAAATGTCGTTTTCTAAAGACTCGGTAAGCTCTGTTTGGCGCGCATGGATATACGCCTGGCGATCGCTGAGTTGTTTTTCGACAGCGTTGATCTTACCTATGCCGGCATTCAGCTCACCGATGTCATAGGTGATTTTCTCGATGCGTTTATTGAGGTTTTCGATCTCGGTAGACAGTAGGGAGACTTCCTTATACTTGGTACTGTTTGCTTCGATCTGTCGTTGGCTCTCGATGACTTTCTCGCTAAGTAATTGCCTTTCGTCGCGCAAGGCTTTGATACTCATCTCCTGACGCAAACGCAATTTGGCAACCTGTTCTGATTTATCGGCTAATTGATCAAATGTATCAGCAAGATCGTCCAGCTTAGGGCGTTGCGGCAAGGCATTGAGTTGTTTGTCTAGTTGTAAAAGCAGCTTGTCGACATCTACCAGTTTTAATAACGTCTCTCCCTGAGAAGCCGGACTCATTCTAAACTCCTGCCTTTTGTGGATTGTTTGTCGCTCTGGTCAGTCAACAGTGTCACCTGTCTGGGAGCCAGATCGGCATGTACGTTGCGAAGTGGGTTTGAAGTCACCTGTCTGGGAAACGGGTCGAATATTGTTTCGTTTTGTTGGTTTGAAGGCGTCCACCAGGTAGCGCTTGGCTTGATCATCTCAATCAAGTCTTCAGCGACTCCGGCTGCTTTCAATGTACTGATAAACAGGCTGCAATATGGCAGTTCGGAGAGGTCATGCCCCAGTTCTATCAGTGCTATGTCAGCATCTGCCAAGTACAGATGTTCGTGATGAGCCAATTCACCAGTGATAAAACAATCCGGCTTGACCTTGATGACAGACGGTAGTACCTCGCTAGCTCCTCCGGAACAGATTGCTATAGTCTTGATCGGCTTTGAAGGACTCCCCCAGACTGAATAGACCTGGCCAAAGGCTTGTTGGCATTTGCAGGCCAGGGCTTCTAATTCAATTGCTGTCGCTTCGCCAGGCTCAGCTATTTGCCCCAGCAAGTTGATCTCCGGTTGTAAAGGGCGTAAAAAGTTCAGCCCGATCATCTCCAGCAGTAACTGATAAGCCGCCGGAGCACAGTCTACATTGGTGTGTAATGCAAGCAACGCAACATCCGCTCTGGCGGCTGCAAAGACTGCAGCTCCATCGACCTGTCCCGCCGTCTGAGCAGCAGTAAACCGCATTGGAGCACACCAGAATGGCGGACGACGGGCCACTAGCATACTGCAGCCCTTGG
>JAITUO010000165.1 GCA_031286245.1 Coriobacteriales bacterium | reverse complement strand
CTCCACACAATAATGAACTTTGATACCAGGCGTAGTAATTGAATGAGAGGGCGATTGCAGCGACTGCCAGAAACACCAAAGCGCGGGGCTCTGAGCAGAGCACACTCAGCGAATGCAAGACCGGGTACTCAGCAGGAGAGACCAGAGACAGCACAATGGCGATGATAATCCAGATCACTGCCTCATAGGTCAACCTCAGTGATGCAGCCAGATTGGCACTGGTGACGTCCATCGCCCGAGAAGCAATGGAACTCTCCAGGCCCCATCCACAGCCAACCAAAATGCCGATGATCGAGATGACCAGGAAGTTCTGGTTAGCCGCTTTCATGGCCTCCGGCAGGTAAAGCACCGCACAGCCGGCGCCGATGATCGCCAGGCCTAAGATGCACTGTTTGAAGACCTTTTCTTTGTACCAACGATTGGCGATCAGGGTACCGATAATCGGATAAAACATCACCATCGCCACGGCGAATGTCGCGTCAATTTGGCTCAGTGTGACAAAGGAGAGCCAAGCCACTGATCCAGAGCTGATCGCACACAGTAAGAAATAGAGATTGACCCGGTCGAAACGCCGGATGATCTGCCACCACTCCCTGAATGAACCGGATATCGAAGTCCAGGCCGTGCTGACGACTGCTTCAAAAACCGCAATAGTCAAAGCGATGATGATTGCCGTGTAGTAAGGGCTGCTACTGGCAGTCAGCCCTGTGCTTGAACCTGGGGTGACTCCCGCTGTCAAACCCTGCCCGGTCATGATGTCCAGCCCCAGGTAGCTCATCCCCCAGAGGATGGCACACCAAAGTGCGAAGCGGAAACCCCAGTTGTAACGAACAGTATTCTGCCTGTCGCGCAGCAAAGCAGTCGATATTGGCACGTTTGCGAAGACACCTCCATGTGAGCCCAGGCGCATTTTGAAATCATGCGAAAAAAGCCGCCCGCGATGAACTGTCTATGCTAACACGTTATAACTCTTCAGAAAAACAATGGGGAGCAGCCTGTGGAGTGATTGTTGCTAGCACGTTATGGTAGCAGGTTGAAATTATGGGGAGAAGCCCGGGGTGGATGTTACTAGCACGCGCTACCACATAGTGGAGTAATTCTCCATGTGTTTTTGACAATCCAGCGTTTTGCTGAAAAACACGCGCTGTGTACTCTCATTATGTCGAATTCTGCTAAATACGATGGAATTCCAGAGGTTTTTCATATGAATATGACATAATCTAGCTTCCGAATCGTACACAACGCGTGTTTTTCAGCAAAACGAGGCATCCTCAAACTGCAAACTGGTTGGAAGCACTTAAGTGAGCTTCCAGAAAGCATCCAGTGAACGTGAATTACATAAATTACATGGGGCGCCGTCCGGCGGCGCCCCATTCAAATACAAAAACTAGATCATCGTAGCTGTGACGGCGGGACGTCTGCACTCGACTCCCTACTTCGCCTTGATGTATTGCTTGATCAAGCCGGCACCGTACTCGGTAGCCTTGTAGTAGATATGCAGCTCATCCGCATCATCCAGTTCGTAGCGGGATTGTTCCAAGATCTCGTTTTTCTCCGCAGACATCAAAGATTCAATGACATTGGCTTTCTTAAACGCTCTGAACTTTGCGTACTCGCCAGCCAGTTTGGCCATTACCATCTCAGCGTCATACTCGTCGCCGTTCTCAAAAAGCTTGAGGATTGCATAATTCATCGGTAGCATATCAAGCCTCCTTCGCCTTTTTTCTAAACCAGTCCAGCGGGTTGATAGCTATCAAGAAGATTCCGAAGACCATGATGATGGCGGCTGCCCATTGGATCGGCAGCAGGTTGAAACCGTCCTGACCGAATATCACACCGAGGATCAGCCAGCAGAAGAATGGTACCCAGAACGAGAAAGCCCCGTTGCAAGCCATCGATAAAGCGGCACCGATCATCGAGGTGCCTTTGTACCAGAATGCAAAGGTGATCGCTGAGCAAAAGCCACTGACTAAGAAGAACACCATCGCTGTCGGGCTGGTCAAGGCACCGCCGACCAGAGTCGGCCAGAGTCCTATACTGCCAGCCGCAATGCAGAGAATCGGCACAGCGATGAATATGGTTACAAAACCAGAAACTGTCTGGCGGATAGAGACACTGATCTGAAAATCGATCAGAGTAGTACCGTAACCGCCAACTGCTCCTTCGAAACCCCAGCCAAATGCAGCGACTAATGCAAAAACCATACCCAACATGAAGTTCGGTGAGATATCGACATCTGTGAAGGCTAATGAGCCGATCATGAAGGTCGCGGTCAAGCAAATTAAAATGCCACATGCCATACGCAGATTCAGTTTTTGCTTAAAGAGTATGCGGCTGATGATCGCTCCGATTGAAGGACAGAGCGCAGTGATAGTAGCAGCAATCGGGCCAGCTAACTGCAAGGCTATGATATAGGCACTATTTGAGATTGGCCCACCGATCAGGGCGCAAACGATCATCACCAATCCTGGCTTAGTTCTAAATACACGCAAAAAGTCCATGAACTTGCCGCGGACTCCAGCGATACCAGTTGCCCACAGCGAACTGACCAGGTCGTTGATACCACTGCCCAGCATGCCCAACACATAGATAATCACGAAGGTTGACAATATGGAATTCTCCCCATACCACTCGGCCCAGGGACCAACAGCCATGCCTTGAGTGATGAAGGCCGAAAAGACTCCGTAGATCATTCCCGATGAGACGGCTAAGATGACGCCTTTGCGGAAGAATTTACTGTTCAAGGTCCGCATGGCCTGAACTGCTTGTGGTGAAGGACTCCCGTTCATTGATACCCTCCCTTCTTTCGTCTAGTCATATCAGGTCCCTAACCGATTGAGTTAATGTAATTGGTGATATCTCTTTCCTGCTCGGCATCAAGCAGACTGGCCGGGGCGTTGCCCAGGATGGCCACCACCCGGTCATGAGCGTGTGAGACAACGTCACGCTCTCCATGCGACTCCCACTCATCAATGGAGGTCCAGTCCGAAATTGTTGGCTCCCAGTAATCCTTGAAATGCTCAAGGGTGGAGTCAGCCGTCAGAAAGTCAGCATTCGGCTCAGCGTTCATCAGGTCTTCCATACCCAGCTGCTCTTCATTGAACTGCATGCCGTTGACCAACCAGCGGACCCGGCTGATCAGCTCATCGTCGAGCACGGTCTTCTCCAGAGAAGAAGTCATCAGATTGGCCAGTGTACCGACAGTCTGGCTGGTCAGGTTGACACCTGCCAAGGCGGAGAACAGGAAGCTCTGCATGGTTTCCATGCCAGCCTGGTAGTCAATGATCTTAGATGAGGTGACGCCGGTCTGGGCGCGCGCCGGTAGTTTGTAGTAATGCTTGAGCATCTGGATGCTGGAAGCCAGCATCAGCGAGGTGTCTGGGCTGGCGCATTCCCAGGAGGCCGTGCGCATGTAGCCGTAGGTCAGCGAGGCAGACAGGATCACCGGTACACCGGGCTGGATCAGTTGGCTTAACACCAGGCCGGCCAGGTCTTCAGCGATCGTCAGAATCAATGTGGACAGCAGGAATATCGGTGAGGTGATGCCGGACATTGGTGCTGAGACGATACAGATCGGCTGGTTGTGCTCGGCATAGACCTTGATGCCGTCGCAGGCGAACTCGGAATAGAAGTACGGTGTGTTCGGGCAGACAGCATGCCAGGTGAAGTAG
>JAITUO010000106.1 GCA_031286245.1 Coriobacteriales bacterium | reverse complement strand
CCAATAGTTACCAAACAGGCTCATGTCATGCCACTATCTTAATTTGTTTCAACGGCCTGCCAGGGAGCTGCGGCTGGATATCGGAACATCTCAGCAATAGCAAGGCGATGAGGTTATCGGCGTTTTTAAACCCATATCCCATTCGTACTGTGACTTTGATCTTGTTGTTGATAGCTTCCACGCGGGCGTTACTGATGTTTAGCTTGACTGCACGCACAATGTCGTCACGGCGTTTGCGCACCTTTCTGCTTACTTCGACGATCTGTGGGATGCGGCATAGACAGGCTCGCCTTTAGCCAGTCATCCAGTAAGTCATCAGCTTCCTCAGCACTGGCTGCTTTGAACACCGCCCTCAAGTCTTCTTTCAGCTCCCAAGCCTTAAACAGGTGTGACCCGGCTTTCTTTAAGTCATCCAGCTTGACTATTTGGGTCTCGTTTAGATTCTCGACTCCTTTGATGAGCGCAAAGCGCGACCCCCTGATGGATGAGGCCATAGCAGTCAGCTCTTTAGCCTTAAGGCGGCGTCTCATCACCTGCTGACGGACGGCCCGGCCGGTCACGCTTTGGGGTGGCTGCCTTATGCCGCCTTCTTGGCCACCTGCCACTCTTCACAGCGAACACTGTCCAGTGCATCGTTCATCCAGCTGACGACATGGAAGGGATCCTAAGACCCACTCTGCATTGGGACAGCGCCTCTTGACCAGCTGTTTTATCCATTTGGCGCCGTCAGCGGTGACGACTTCAATGGCCAGTCTCTGCTCGCGCTTACATCTCGTCTAAGAAACGGTTCAGTGTCTCTTTGCCATAACCGTTACCAGCCCAGACCAAGCAACTGCGGTCGTGGTCGACTATGACAATCAGGTATTTGCGATTCTTTTTGTAAGAGCACTCATCGATGCCGATCCGCCTCAAGCCCTCAAAGCGCCCGGGGCCTACTGATGCTTTGAGGTCGGCATAGACGCGGGCGCAGATGCCGCCGACGCTGTGCCACTCGATACGGCACTCCTCAGCGACTGCCGATATCGTGCAGTGCACCGCCATCCAGGCTACTTTATCCTCAAACGGCTTAGTAAAGCGTGAGTTGTAACGTGCCCAGGGGACAGACTCGACATGTATGCCGTGCTTTGGGCAGTGCACGCGGCTAAGCTGGTACTCCAAAAAACACATCGACTGCCCAAAGTCTAGCGTTCGCCATCGCCTGGCTTTAGGCATGGTGTCATAGTAGGTGCTCTTTAACCCGCAGATCGGGCAAAGCCTTTGGGCACGCTTGTAAGGGCGCACACTAAACACTACCGCCTGATCATCAATGTAGACACTTTTTAGGATGGTTTTAGTCAGTAAGTACGCAAAACGTAGTATCCTGTTCATAGCATGGGGCCCTTCTAGTAGGGAATATAGGCCAATCTTTTCTATATTGTCCCATGCCGGAACGGCCCCGCGAGGGGCCGTTCTATTACATTTCATGATCTTTTGTTTGTTTTTGGCTGTTTAGCTGCTGTTACTCCAGAATCTCACCCACACAAACTACCGAAGAGCCAGAAAACCGGGCATAACCTTCCCGAACTGAAGACTGCGTTTCTATAGCTTGGAAGCTTTTTTTCTCAATAGCACCGGAAATCCAAAATTTTGCCGCAAAAAGGGCCCTTTTGTATGATTTTCTATGTGATTTAATTCGACAGCTTTTCAATTGCAACTCATCTACCAGGTATTTTAAATTTCATGGGATAAAAAGCGACCTTCCACCTCATGGAAAACCATACAAAAGGGCCCTTTTTGCGGCAGACTTTTCGGATCAGCCGAATCTGCAATGCTTTTAGCTAGGAATCTCCTGGTTTTAACGTACAAACTAACCCACACACAGAAAACCAACAAAAAAACAACATCCCCCTACAAAGCAGAAGTATTAAATTAGCTGGTATTCGACTCAATGAGTCGAATACCGCTCATATAAACAAATACTCTGTCCAGAGAAGATAAAAAGATAGTAAGCTAACAAAGCAGTAAATGGTTATAATGTGGCAGACTAGGCTGCATGGAAATTAGGCTGCATGCAGACTAGCCTGCATGGAGACTAGATTGCTTGGCTAGCTTAGCCAGACTAACCAGCATCGAGCCAGACTAACCAGCATCGAACCAGCCTCAAGCCAACCTAGCCAGCATCGGACCAACAACGAACCAGCAAGAATTATCAGAATGTACATTGAAAGCATTAAGACGATGTGTTACAAAGTCACCATGCACATGCGCGGAGGAGAACTGTAGGCTATGCTAGCAGTGTTTTCACACGTATGAATTGAATATTAAAGTCGTTGAACCACACCGTACTAACCTGAGAGATTTCTCGTCGGAGGGCAGGGCACTATGGTTACTTATGGTATAGCTCGTTCAGCAGGCACTTCGAACAAGCTTCGGCTGTTGTCTCCTTTTATAGGCATACTTTCCGGCTTGCTGATAGCCTTGCTTCTGGCTGTCATCAGTCCTTCAGTAGCCTGGGCGGCTGAAGACGAAAAAGACGTGGAAGATGCTGTTGTACTGGCGGCCAAGGACGGATCAGCAACTATTGTCGAGTACGACAACGGCAGTGGCACCAACAAAGCCTCTGACCTCGGCAACAGTAACGATCTGACATTTACCAACGACCTGCCTTCATACACCAAGGTTCAGACCGAGAACACCAAAACTGGTACTAAGACCGACCAGTATTTCCGCACCGAGGATGAGCAGCTGGTCACTCTGCCAAAAGACGCTCCCACCCCTCCAGCCGACAAGACCCAGACCACAACTTCTGACCCGGTTGGTGACGAACAGGTCACAAAAACTGTCGTATCTTCAGACAATGCCATCCAAAAAGCCATCGACCAGGCCATGAAAAAAATCTCCGACGAAGCAGTTTCAATCACCATATCGATTGCCGCCGGTCAATACGACGGCAATATTAATGTGGATAAAACCGCAGCAACCGGTGTTTCAAGCAATTTTGATTGGAGTAAGTTCACTCTGATTTTAGTCGCCGATGATGCCTACACCAAGGCCGAAGGTGATGCGTTGATCGACCCGGACAGCTATAACGCCGACTCTATCGGTATGGTCAGTATCAATGGCAGCATTACGATTAATGGAGTAGAGGTTGAAATCATCGGGCTATTCTTCTCAGCCAGTACTACCACAACAATCACTGACTCGCAGGTTACCATTTATGGTACTTCTCAAGACGATAATATCGTAGTGGTTTTGGCTGCAGATGGCTCTGTAATCGTACTTGCCGGAGCTGGTAACGATACGATCAATGTCAGTGGCACCGGCGAAGCCACAACGACAGATGCTAACAAGGCCAAGGTTGATATAAACGGTGGCAAAGGTGATGACACAATCAATATCGACCTGTCGATTGCCAATAACAAAAGCCTGGCGACCATCGTCAAAGTCAACGGTGATATTGGACATGACCGTCTAAACTTCACAGGCACCTTGCATAAAGACGATACCACTCAAAACAAGGTGGATTACAACAACGGCGATCCCATCATTGAGCTTTTGAACTCGGAAGGTAATTTGTTGAAGATGGTAATAACCGGTGTTGAGGACTATACCGACTCCTTAGCAAACAAGCCAGAGCAGGAACTTGATGTCAACGCCGCAGTGGACGAAGGCAATGGGAGCTACTCCTACAGTCTGACACAGGCCTTCACCAACTATGTCTTGAAGGTTACGACAGATGACCAGAAGAAGTTCATAACAGAGCAGGACGGATTGACGACAATCAACAATCTGATCCTTAGTGCTACAGAAGCCTTTTTGTGCAATGTGATCATCCAACCTGGCGAGAATCTTTATGCGACCAGAGGTATCTTGGCCGATGGCCTCAACCTGGTTCTTAAAGGTAAGCAGATCACAGTCTTAGGCAGTATTTTTGCCCAGACTGTCTCAATCGAAGTCTTCGATGATGATGTCAATATCAGAGTCTCTGACATCATTTCGACCGACTCGCTACCGCTACCGGACGGTACCACCGACAAACTGGAGCTGAGTCTGTTCGATGCCTACTCCAACGTGTTTATCAAGGTAGTTGAAGGTGCCAGTGTTAATGCTGTTGGTTCGGTGTTCATGTCTGCCACAATCCAACAAACCCATGGTTTCCTGCCAGTTGGTGGTATTAACTTTGTCACCGTTAAAGTCGGTACCACCCGCATCATCATCGATGGACTGGTCGAAGCCGGCGGTAGAATCAGTGCCAAGACGGCATTGAACGTCAAGGTTGAGGTCAGTAATGCTTCTCTGGCTGAATACTACATACCGCTGGCTGTCAATATCGCGATTTCTGAGAGTGGCATTAAGATTGGTGAGAAGGCAGCAATAAAAGCCGGCTCCAGTGTTGAATTGATTGCAGCCACCAATATCGATATCAGTGCCAAAGCCACTTCCGGTAAATTGCCTTTATCGGTAGTTGTTGGGGTTGTGGTCAGCGAAACCTACGTCGAAGTTTTAGGTTCAATTGAGGCGACTGCTGGTGACATGTTGATCTCAGCAACCGGTAAGATCAAAGTAATTGCTTCTGCTACCAGTAAGACTGAGCAGACTAAAGACACTACCGGGACTCCGGATAAAGACTCAAACGGCAACACCAAAGACACCAGTACCGGCAACAGCGGTAACAGTTATGGTGGATTTGTGGCTGTTAATGTAGTGCTGCAAGATGTCTGGGTGAAGGTATTAGGTAAAGCCACACTGACTGCAGGCGGCAGTATCACCTTGGAGTCGAAAGCTGATCAACGGGTAACCACCAATGCTGTAGCCAGTGCCAAGGACTCTGATAAAAAAGATGATAAAAACAACAGTGATGGCAACTCCATGAAGCAGGTCACTGACTTGCTAGGTGGTATCTTCAAGGAATTACTGGGTAAGTTGACTGGCTCCGATGCCGATAAACTCAAGCAGGCGGAGCAGGGTCTGGCCTCTACAGAAGGTCGCAAAGTCGATGCCGAACCGGCAGATAATGGTGCTATCTCAGCTCCGCAGCGGGTCAAGGCCGGTGAGACCTTAACTGTCACTGTGACACCGAATGATGGTTACAAGTTACAGAGCCTGACTGCCAGTTATCTACCAGCAGGACAGAACAACCTACGGACAGTCGACATCTTACTGACAAATGGAAAATACAGCTTGGAAATGCCAGATGCCGACATCACTTTAGTGGCGGTCTTTACAGAACTGGCGGCAGGTGAAAGCAACCCAAAAACAGAAGACTCTCCCTTCGGTAACAGTAATAAGAACAATCCGAATGCTACCGACACTTTAAATGATGCAACTAAAAACTCTGATAACAGTGCAGACGATAAAGACTTCGGTAGCAGCCACAGTTTGACATCTTTCCAAGGCGATGGTGGAGCAATCATCCCGGAGACTACAAAAGCCGATGCCGGTAACTACATCAACATCACTGTGAACCCGGCTTCAGGCAAGAAACTGGATGAAGGCAGTCTGATAGCCAAGTACACCATCGACAGCATTACCTATAGCCTGACAATCTCTAAGAACAGTGCCGGCAAGTATGAATTGCTGATGCCAAACGCCGATGTCAGCTTTGAGGCAAAATTTGTCGATATTCCAGCCGGTGAGGAGAATAAGTCCAATGGCTCGGCGGATTCTAATACCTCATCAGTCCAGATGACCGGAGCGCTGGCGATTGCGGTGGTTACCAATACCAATAATGTAGTCATCGATACCACTGGCACCATTCGCTCCGGCGATAGCCTTTCACTGACCGCAACAGCAACCACCCAGTCTTCGATCAACGCCGATGCTTCACCAGTAACAGCTGACAGTGCTAAAAAAACCGGTGAGGCTGAGAAGGAAGGCGCAAGTACAACGCAGGGTGGTGAGATTAAAAACGAGCAGAAAACCGAAGCGGTCGTTGACGGCTCCATTCGTAAAGTGACCATTGCAGCTACCGCCAATGGTGAGGTCAGCCAGACCGCTGGTAACGATTTCCGATTTGCAGTTACACCCCGACAAGGTTATCTGGTCGACACTGTCCAAGCCAGCTACACCAATTTGGCTGGGGAGAAAAAGACTGTTAACCTGGTCAAAGTCGGGGATTATTATGTCTGGCAAACTGAGCCGGCAGGCATCCAGCTTGATTCGGTGATCACTGTTACAGCCAAATTCAAAGCCGACAGCCACCAGATCACCGTCAGTGGGCCCGGGGCCAGCAATGTCGTCATCAATACCAAAGCCAATACCGGTGACAAGGTTACAATCACCGTTAAAGCAGACAACTCCGGTCAGAAACCATCCTATAACTTCAGCGTTGGCGGTACCCAGGTACAGCGTGATACAGACGGCAGTTATTACTTCATTATGCCAGCTACCGATCTGACTATTACAGTGACTATGGTACAAAAAGCCATAGAAATCATCGTAACAGGAGACAAAGACCTGATCGTCTTCAGCCCCCGCATCGAAGCAGGAGACAAGTTGAAGGTCGAGCTTTCCGACAAAGCCACTGGTACCGGCAAGAAATATTCCATTACAGTCAATGTCGCCTACCTCAGCGGGCCATCTGAAGAAATCACCCTTACCGACGGATACTACGAAATCCCTGCAGGCGCCTTGCAGGTGCAGGTGGTGATCAACGAGGGTGGAGACAAAACCTACCAGCTACAGTCCGACCCAACTACCAATGGCAGCATCAGTGCTCCAAACCGGGTTGATGCAGGGGATAAAATCGAAATCAAGGTCACCCCAGCAGACGGTTACCGCCTGAAGGATGGCTCTCTGGTGATTTCCATACCACAAAGCAATAACTCCTCCGATGCCAAAACCATCACAGCCGATGCCGAAGGTCGCTTCTGGTATACCTTGCCAGCAAGCGGAATCTTTACTGGGCGAGCCATTACCATCAAGGCGGATTTTGAGACCGATCCCAACTATGACCCAAACACCAAACAGGGGACCGACAATAAAAAGGATTCCAGCTTTGCATTAGGCGTTGGTGTAGCGGTCGGAGTTACCCAACACACAAATAACGCATTCATCGTCAACGCCAACATCGAAACAGTATCGATAAGCGTAGTAGCCAACAGCGGGACAGAAAAAGACAAGAATCTGGCTTCGGCTTATTCCGCTGCCGGTTACTCCAAAGGCAGTTTTGGCATCGCCGGTGCGATCACCGTCCAAGTGACATCCTTTAACACCCGCGCGGTGATCGGAGACAAGGTGACTATCACCTTTGTTGACTCCGACGGTACCCTCAATGTCAAGGCCAGCTCTTATGAAGAGATTGCCTCCAAAGCCGATGCCAGCGCCAAAAGTGAAGGTGGTACAGCCGGTATCGGTGCTGCGATCGCTATCAATATCACCGGCATCGATGTGTTTGCCTGGATTTCGGAGGGCACTACGATCATTCTGCCAAATGACACAACTCTGAAATCTGTAGAGGTTAAAGCATTACACAGTGGAGAAGAAAAGGTCGAAGCCAAAGCCGGCAGTGCCGGTGGTATCTCGGTTTCTCCGGCTGTTGCCCTGCTGATCAGCGGAGTGAACAGCCAAGCCTATCTGGGTTATGGCACAGTCAGCTCCAGCACAGTGATCACAACCAGTGAAGATTTCTCTGTCAGTGCTACCAACAGCATGAAGCGCGAACTGGCCGCCAATGCCGCGGCCAGCGGTGGATCGGTAGGTATTGGCGCAGCTATCGGTATTGCCCTGGTCAACGACAGCGCCGGAGCAACACTGAAGCGCTCCGTCAAAGCCAGGAACATCACTGTTGAAGCTACCAGCCGTTCGGATTTGAAGTCCACGGTCAAAGCCAGCTCTTCCGGTGCCAAGTCGGAGAAAAAGAACTCATCCGGCGGCTCCGGTAATTCCGGCGGCTCCGGTAATTCTGGCGGCTCTGGATCAGATGACGACCCTGGGGGTGGCAACAAGGGCGAGAGTGATAAACAAGCTGACAAGCTGATTGGCAACGGCGGCAAGCTAGCCAGCCAGACCAACAGCACAAATACCACCGGAGCCAAGACCAGTCAAATGAACAGCGGGCGCCAAGGTGCCCAGACCTCGGAAGGCAATATTCAGATCGCCGCCGGTTTTGTGCTGGCGATTGTCTCTAATACTACATCCGCCAGTGTGGCAGACGGCCTCAGCCTGATAGCAATATCCAATCTGAACGATGACGGCAAGCCGGAGAATGGTGTCATCATCATCCGGGCTCTCAGCCAGACTGATGTAAACATCAAAGCCGATGCCAGCGCCACGAAATCAGAAATCGGTGTTGGTGTAGCGGTAGCTATCTCGATAGTCAATTACCAGACTATAGCTTACCTCGGCAACAGCACGGTTAATGCCCGGACACTGTCAGTCGAAGCCGGCATGATACAGGACAAAGTCAAGGATGCAACCGAAGCCGCTAACAAACCGATCAATATTCTCGATGAGTTTGTCACTCAGGCAGTCAAAGACCTGGTCGTAGATCTGCTGGAATCGATGGGTTTGGGCGAGGAACTGGCCGGCAGCATTGCCACAGAGATCGCCAAGATCATCGGCGACTTGGCTGGTGAAGTCAGCAAGACTTTATTGGCCGGTAGCGGACTGGAAAAACTGCTGTCTACTGACATCGAGAAAATGATCAATGACTGGTTGGCCAGCACTGGTGAGACTGCCACAGACGCTCAGTTAGCTGCTATGAAGACCTTCCTGATCAATACGATACTGGCTAAGATCACCGAGCAGTTTGATCTGGGCAGCCAGGAAACCACGCCACTGACCAACAACACGGCACTGCCCGAGCAAACTCAACAGCAGATACAAATTATGGCCGACCAGATTTTCAGTGACCTGATTGATACCGATAAATTCATGAACCTGATCAAAGGTGACTGGCAGCAGACACTGACTAACAATCTGACCACCGCTCTGAAACAGGCTGGCAAGGTATTAACCAACGCTGCGCTAGAGGGTTTATCCAACTGGTTGAACCTTAAAGTCCCTCCCAAGAACAAACCTTCAGCTCATGACATCACCATCCAGGCGGTATCCGGAGCCGGGGCCTCTTCGGTCGGAATCGCCGGAGCTGTAGCGATTGCTATCATCAATGGAGAAACCCAGGCCATCATTGCAGAGGGTGGCTCACCGATCAGCTTGACAGAGAATCTGACACTGAGAGCCAGTGGTACCCATATTGAAAAGACAGTGGCGACTGCAGCGGTGACTAAGGACGGCTCTCCTGATACCAATAAAGCTGCCGGTGGCGACAGTAATGTCGGAGACGGCAGCGTTGGCAGTCATGCCGGCCGCAAGGTTGACGAACAAACCGAGATCGCAACGACCGTCCATGGCCAAATCACCAACGTCATTACCACCACTATAACCATTGGGACAGGTAACAGCAAAACCTATACCTATAACTACACTGTCTCTGTCCGCTCTGATGAAGGTTACAAAATCAATGGCTTGACTGTGACCCGCAGTGACAGTGGAGTGACCTATAACATCAGCATCGCTAGCTCCACCACCAATGCCAATGGAGACAAGGTCTTCACCTACAGCCTGGTGTTGAGTGAAGGCGAACAGCTCCCAGACGATACAGTCGTGACCTTCATGGCTCTCTTTGAGGTAGATGCCAAAGCCATCCAGATCAGCTCGAATGACCCCAACGGCTCTGCAAAGGCAACCGACTCCGATGGTAAAAGCATCACGACTGACAACCCAGCCAAGCAAGGGGATAAGGTCTCAATCGTTGTCACTCCGAACCAGGGTTACACCTTGGATAAACTGACCTACAGCTATCGAGATGCCAATGGTGTGCAACAGACCAAGGATATTGTCACCTATGAAACTACCGGTGGAAATACCTTGAGTTTTTATATGCCAGGTTTCGATGTGACAATTTCTGCTACGTTCCGACAACTGCAGCAGGACGAGCAGCCGATGAACACCAAGCAGGACACCACTTCCAGCGGCAAGTCGGTTGGTATCGGTGCTTCCTTTGCTTTGACCATCTCCAACATGTCAATCAAGGCTGAGATCGGCAGCAATCGAGTCATTGAGGCTGGTGGTGTCGATGTCCGGGCGACCGGTCGCCATGATGCCGAAACCATTTCGGTAGCCGGTTCGGATCCTTTGACCAGGCAGAAGAGTGCCGGCAAGCAGACCTCCAAACCGCAGGATATCGCCATTGATGCCTCAGTGGCTATCACCTTGATCGAAAACACAGTGAAGGCTACGATCAGAACTGGTGTCCGCATCACCACCAGTGGTGGTGAGTGTGTTGTGGTATCCGAAACTGAAACACCGGTGCTGGATGAACGCGGTCATCCGATCTATATCGACAGCGATAAAAACGAATTCAAGCTTTATCTGAACGCTGCCGGTGAGAAGGTCTATAACGCCAGTGGTTATCTGCGGATGACTGATAAAGATGGCAATACTGTTTATAAAGATCCCAAGACCATAAAACCCAAGACCAATAAAGTCCAGGACAAGACCAACTTCTATCTGGCAGCCAGCCAGGAAGGTCATACCTTGACCAAAGCCAGTGGTTTTGCGGTCGGTGAGCAGACAGCTGTTGGTGCCGCTGCAGCGATCGGTATCATTGACTCCGATGTCAGAGCCGAATTCCTTGGTCAGGCACATGTCAGCGGTACCGCCCGTGTGCTTGCCCGCACAAATAACGAGGACGACAACTTCGCCATCGCTACCGCCATGGGTGCGGACATGCAACGCAACATCGACAAGTTCAACGAAGGCGTCGGCAGTGCCGAGGATTATTCCAACAAAGTCGCCGCCGGCGATTATGACAATTTGAACAAGGACAATAAAACTGCTGACAACGTCAACGGCAAGCTGGACAAGAATAAAGACAGCGAAGGCCAAAAGACCAGCAATGGTAACTCCTCTTCCACCAATGCTTTAATCAGCCAGAATGCCAAGAGCGAAGGCACACCGGACAACACTACCGGATCAGCCACCTCCACAGCTAATAGCAACGCCGGCAGCTCTGTAGCCGGCGGAGCTTCTTCCAGTAATTCCAGTAGCTTCCAGGTCGCCGCAGCAGTTGGTGTGAGTATCACCAACCACAACGCCAATACCCAGCTCTCCGGTACCTTTGAAACCACCGGTATGCAAGTCCTGGCTGAGAATAATGGCAACTTCCGTACCCGCGCCACTGGTGTAGCCATGAGTTTGGCTGACTCCTCCAACGCCATCGCTCTGGCGTTGGCGCTTTCCATCAATAACAACCAGGCAATCGCCAATGTCGCCGGTGAGGTCACGACTCCGTTAGATACTATTGGTGACATCGTTCCCGGTGGGGTGCGGATCCAGGCTCGCAGTACTCAGAATATGGATAAGATCTTCCGCGGTGCTCTGGCTGCTCAGGCGATTGCCGGATCAGTTTCCGGTTCCGACAGTACAGTCACCATCTCCGGAGCTGTGTCTATCGTTATCAACAACGCTACCACCCGGGTTGATATCGCCAGCAATTCGAAGATCACCGGAAGTGAGATCGAAATCAGCGCCACAGATAAAAGCAAACTGGCAGTCCGTGCCGGTGGCATCTCTATCTCCAAGGGCACCTCTGTCGGGATCGGAGCCTCCTTTGCGCTGGTCTATGCCAACAATACGGTTGAAACACTGATCGGTGACTCCGTCTCCATCCAGGGCAAGACACTAACCATCACTGCCGAAAAGCTGGCAGTGACCATCGCCGACTATGTACCAACTGTTGATTTAAGTTATCTGATCACAGACTCCTCTCAGAACAAAGCCGACCCGCCTGGAATCATTGATATCAAGAAGGAGGAGAACAAAGACTCCTATACCATTACGATCAATATCAGTACCGATACACTGTTGACAGCTATTGATCTACTGAACTTCTTAAGCTCCAATAATTTCTATGCTGAGGCAATCGCCGGTGCAATTTCCGGTGGTAACGGCGACGTCAGTATTGCCGGTGCCTTTGCGATGATTTTCTATAATACAAAAATCGCTGTACACATCGCTGACAACATCCGCTTCAGCGTAAGCGATGATTTGGTGATCAATGCAG
>JAITUO010000207.1 GCA_031286245.1 Coriobacteriales bacterium | reverse complement strand
CCGGTTTTGCTAATGACTAAAACAAAAGCTGGTTGATTCATGCTTCCATTGGAGGAGCGTCTTCTGGAGGCGGGCCCATTGGTGGCATCATACCCATACCACCCATCCTCTCCATGTTTTCAGCAGCATAACGAGCGGCATCCGCATCCTTGATTTTGTATGCGAAAGCCATCAGCAGGGCAGCCAGCGTGTTGAAGATCGCTGGCACCATTCCCAGACAGAACATGTAGCCAGTGACGAAGGAGTCACTGGCAAATGCAGGCAATACATTCTGGTCAGCTGCTATTGAGACAGCCATTGAATCGTAGCCAATGAAAGCGAGAGCATACAATATCAGACCACCGACAATAGCAGCGATCTTCATTGGCATGTTGGTCATTGACATGATGACCAGGCGATGGTCCTGGCCGGTTTTCCAGAGGCCATACTCTCCGCAGTCCAAAGCATAATTCACCCCGAAGCCCGAATAAAGAGCAGCAGAGAACGTGCCCAGGAATGAGATACCGATATACAGTACCCACCAACTGGCACCGAAGAAGAAGTTCAAGACACCGGATAGAGCAGCGATCAAACAGCCGATCCACATCGCCCGGACTTTTCCGAGCTTGTTACCGAGGATCGGCGCAAATAAGGCGAAGATGAAACTCGCAACCGATGTCGCTGTCATACCGATGGTAAACAGCCCTGGAAAACCATCTTGGACAGTTATCCCCTCATGAGTGAAAGGCACAATGATCTGGTAGTAATAAATCATAATGTTCATCATGGCCATCAAACCGGTAAACATCAAAGTCTGAGCTAACAGGTAGATCAACAGCTGGCTGTTGGTGGCAACCGCCTTAACCATGTCGGAGACCTTGACTGTCGGCATTCCCGGCATACCTTCGACCCGTTTATCATATGGTTTGGCTGTAGCTCGCAAGACGCCGATACCTAAGAAATAGAACAGGGCAAAGGCAGCAGTCATCACCGTATAGTTCAGCGGCGGAGCTATCACCATACCAATCCAGGCTAAGACATAGGCACCCAGAGCTGAGGTGCCGACCTGGCCAAGTACCATGAAGCGATAGTTCCAGGTCGTCAAATTGACTCGGTCGGTGACTGAGGCACCAGCCATCTGAGGCACGATGCCGAATTGCGCTGTGATGATAAAGCTCATTGTAGTGTTGACCAGAATGCTGCCGACCACGACGATGATAAAGTGGACTACATCGTTGCCGGGTACCGGGTCAGAGAACAACAAAACCATACCAGCGTAAATGGTGAACTGGCTGATAAACAACCAGGGACGATATTTGCCGCCACCAAGCTTCAGGGGGACTTTCTCCATAATCCCGCCAACGAATAAAGTGAGGATAAAGTCGAGTATCCGGGCGACCAACAAAGCTGTGGAGAACAATACGTAATTCATGCCGATTACCGGATAGAAATAGTTCAAGAAGGCGAAGGTAATCATTCCGAAGAATGAGGCAAAGCTGTAGAACGAATAACCGAAGTATTGTTTTAGACTAAGATTTTTCTGTTGAGTGACATCCATTATCGAGAGTCTCCTTTCTGTCTGTTCTCACGTGTTGATTAACACAAAAAAACACTTCCTCCAACCCAAAGCTATTACATCTGCACGCTCCTTCCAAGTACATCATTAAACTTTGGTATTCCCCGCTTACTCAGCCAGCACCAAACTTCGGCTGGATTGTTGCCATTATTTCACACTTCTGTCAGCTTCTCGTCAACTGACATTATAATAGTGCACTGAATTCAAGTGTCAATCATTGCTCTCTAGTGCAAGATGCTTGTTTATTTAACCCTCCTGCAGATAAATAGGTACCTTGATATTCATTCGTGAATAGATTCATCATATCGTTTGTTTACTTGTAATAGCTGTAACGCAAAGATTCGAATTCTTCTCGTACCCAACCGATTCTTTTGACCTCTCCTTCAGAGATACCGGGCATCATTTCTGGGTTGTACATAAACTCAAATATCGCAAAGCCTCCGCCGGGAGCTAACCGGTCGCAGTATTCCTTCGTCTCAGCCCGAACCTGCTCTTCAGTAGTGTTGTCATTCCAGAAGCGCATCTCCGGGCCTGCACAGAGGGCCAGGTTGTTGCCGAACTTGGCTTTGATGGCAGATTCGTCATTGGATGACTGTACGGGATCCCAGAACGAGACACCCATGTCTACCAGGTCGTCAAGATACAATTCAAAATGACCGCAGTTGTGATGGCCAACTGGGATACCAGCATCCATGAACACCGCATAAAAAGCCCGCCAGTATGGTGCGATCAGGTCTTGGAACATTTCCAGAGATAAGAATGGGTTGCGCTCATGAGCGATATCGTCGCCGAGAAAACCAAAGTCCGGCTTATAGTAGTGAATATACTTTTTCGTCATCTCCACAGACCAATTGGATAAGTAATCGTAGAGCGCTTTGACTTCATCCGGTTCCTCAAAATAAGCGGACAAACCCTCAGAGAAACCCATGAAAGCCATCAATGGCTGGAAGAAACCAAAGCTGACTCCCCCACCAAAAGGGATCTCCGGGCTGCGGCGATCATTGGCTTCCTTAGCCATGATCTCCCAGTCGTAATCTGAGATGTTGAAATCCGGGATCTTTATAACATCCCGCCATTTTGAAATGTCGTCGAGTATGAAGTCATGGGTCTTTGGCATGGCTGCTGGAATGATATTGCTTTTATCCAAAACATACTCGACACCGAAAATATCCTTGCCTGAGAAATCTGGGTTCCGCTCTCCCATCAGGAAAGGCGGCATGTTGAACGCCCAGAAAAGATCATAAGTCGGAACATACTCAGGCACCTGCTTGTTAATCAGCCGCATGAAATTATCCCTTTTGTTTAGTGTTGGCATTGCCATACCCTCCATTCATTGTCAGCAGCCCGAAATAGTATAAAGATCTGGCTGTTTTCCCTTAAAAACTATTCTATGCTGAATCTGGCATGGCACAGATAAAGCTGGCTTCATCAGTGCGAAGGTTATAAAAAAACTCCGATTCTATACCTGATATAGTGCAATCTAGTATTAAGCGTTTCATTTACTCGTTTATTCATCCGTCAGTAGCTCACTTGAAAAAACATACCTGTAATCAAAAATGTAAAAAGGTATACAAAACTAAGATAAGCCCCGGCAAGGTAGCGCCGGGGCTTATCCACATAATGATTAATAACAGCTGCCGATCGGCTACTAGACTCCAGCAGGCAGCCTAGGAGCTGAAGATCGGCCTAAGCGGTCTGCTCCGCACGGCATTTCATGAACTCGTCAACGATAGCCAGGTTCAACGGCGACATAAAGGGGTCAGCAACCGAGCCAACGGCATACATCACCATACCGAAGAAGACATAACCTTTGCGGTATTTACCGTAGGTGTCCATGCAGCGACGGACTTCGGCGCGTACCTCGTCCTCGGTAGCACTTTCCAGACTGGGAGCACCGTTGGAGTTGTAGCCACCACATAACACGAACTCGTGGCCATGTTTGATGATGATGTCTTCGATATCGTTGGTGGCTTGGACGGCTGACCAGCCGGCATTGCCTTCATCGATCATATCCTGGACGATGATATCGGCCCGTCCGCAGGTGTGTTGGATCGGGATGACCCCGTACTCCTTACAAACGTCAGCCATTCTGGTATGCAGAGGTTTTATCAGGCTTTGGTAAGTCGGAGGAGACATGAAAAGCATTCTCTCGGTAGCTACGTCATCGAAGTATGTGTAAATATCCGGTTTGTAGTACTTGACATAATACTTAAAGACTTCGATTTTCCAATTCAACAGTGCTTCCAATAACTCGTAAGTTGCTTCCGGCTCCAAAGCCATGGCTAACAAAGCACCTTCGAAACCCATCAAGGTGGCCAGGCGCTCGTAGATGAAATTCAAACTACCGACTTCGACAGCCATCATGTCACGATTGACATTGGCCAGCTCAGCGGCTGCCAAGTTCTCCCAGTCGAATACGCTGGGATCAGTGAACTGGACGACTGACTTCCACTGGGTGACATCGGTCAGCAAAAACTCATTCGGTGTCGGCAAAGCGCCGCCGGCGGCACTTTCGGGAGCTACCCAGCGGACGCCGAAAGCGTCGATACCGGCTCCTCCCTCGCCACGCTCAAATGGTACGAAAGCCCCGACCATTGCTGTGTCGGTCATACCGGGCGTGTACTCATGCGGCTTGTGGTTCAGACAAGCCAGGTAATTCTCTCGTGGTGACATTGAGATTGGCATAACACCCTCCTTCTAAACTGGCAGATTCTGCTTAAGCTGCTGCCTCCTGCTCTGCACGGATCTTCATGAACTCGTCCATGATCGCAGAATTCAACGGATCAATGGAAAACATCGGGTCATAAGCGGTTCCCGGCAGCATGATCATACCCATAAAGACATATCCTTTGCCATATCGCGCATAAGTGTCCATGCAACGCCGTACCTCAGCGCGTACCTCGGCTTCACTGGCAGTCGGCATACCAGGGGCTCCATTGGAGTTGTAACCTCCGATGATCACGAACTCATCCCCATGTTTCTCGATAATAGTTTCGATGTCGTTGGTGGCTTGCACAGCGCCCCAACCGGCACATCCTTCATCGATCATGTCCTGTACCAGCAGGTCCGCTTTGCCGCAGGTGTGTTGGATGGGGATAATACCGTGTTCCTTACAGGCATCAGCAATTCTGGTATGCAGGGGCTTGAGCAAAGCCCGGTAAGTCTCTGGCGACATGAACAGCATTCGCTCAGTGGCCACATCGTCGAAGAACTCATAGCTGTCCGGCTGGTAGTATTTTGCGAAGTACCCGATCATCTCGATCTTCCAGTCGGTCAGAGCAGACAGTAGTTCGAAGGTAGCTTCCGGTTCCAGAGCCATCGCCAAGAGTGCACCTTCGAAACCCATCAAGGTAGCCAGACGTTCGTAAACGCAGTTGGAACTGCCAATATGGACAACTCCCATATCGCGATTGAGGTTGGCCATTTCAGCCTCGGCTGCACCAGCCCAATCGAAACCGCTGATATCTGGGATCTTTACGACATCACGCCATTTGGTGACATCTGTCAGCATGAACTCGCCGGGAGCCGGCAGGGCACCGCCAGCCGCACTGGGTGGTGAAACCCAACGCACTCCGAAGGCATCGACACCGAAACCGCCTTCTCCACGCTCGAAGGGCAGACCGAAGCCAGCCATCGCCAGGTCTGGCATCCCTGGTGTGAACTCATGTGGCTGGTGATTCAGGCAAGCTAGAAGGTTCTCCCGAGGAGACATTGAAAATGCCATCTTACCTCCTTTACTAGGTTGGCAAAAAACCGATGAGAAGACAAACAGCTGCGTTGGCATAACCAGGAGGTGACCCAGGCAGATGACCTAGGTAAATACCCCAGGCAAATGACTCAGGCAAATACCCCAGGCAAATACCCCAGACAGTTGTCAGCGCAGCTGCAAGCTTTTGCTTAAGCGGTCTGCTCTGCCCGAATCTTTGCGAATTCGTCACCGATAACAGTGTTCATATAACCCATATCAAACGGGTCATTCGGATTCGTCTCAGTCAAAACCAGGCCGTTGAAGATGTAGCCCTTGCCGAATTTTCCATAGGTCTCAATGCAGCGGCGGACCTCAGCACGTACCATCTCTTCTGTTGCTGTCGGCTGTCCTGGGGCACCTGTAGTGTTATAACCACCCATCAATACGAAGTGGTCACCATGCTCAGCGATGATGCCTTCGAGGTCATTTTGAGCCTGCACGGCATGCCAGGCATGGTTGCCCTCGTCGATCATGTCCTGAACCAGCAGGTCCGCCCGGCCGCAGGTGTGCTGCACCGGTATCACACCAAGCTCTTTGCAAGCATCAACCATCCTGGTATGCAGCGGCTTGATCAAGGCGCGATAGGTGTCCGGTGACATGAACAGCATGCGCTCAGTAGCTACATCGTCAAAGAAGATGTAGATGTCTGGTTGATAGTACTTGACAAAATGCTTGAGCATCTCGATCCGGAAATCAGCCAGTACACTGAGCAGTTCAAATGTGGCTTCGGGTTCCAAAGCCATGGCTAACAAAGCACCTTCAAAACCCATGAAAGTAGCCAGGCGCTCATAGATGCAACAACCGTGCCAGATCTCAACCGCTTGCATGTCGCGGTTGATC
>JAITUO010000120.1 GCA_031286245.1 Coriobacteriales bacterium | reverse complement strand
CTGGTAAAGTTTGTGAACAGTCTCCGGCTGCTAACCAATTAGTGGATGAAGGGTCTATTATCAAGCTCTGGGTTTCGAAAGGCATAGAATCAGCACCAATACCCTATGTCATCGGGGAGAGTGACGGCAATGCTGAACGTATCCTGTTTGATGCAGGTTTTATTGCTGTATTTGCATCAAGCAAGGAGTACAGCGACTCTGTTCCCAAAGACCATGTGATCCGCCAGACACCGAACGCCAGTACTATCGCCACTAAGGGCAGCACGGTGACGCTGGTAATATCAGACGGACCTTCCCAGGTTGCAGTTCCTGTAAATTTGATTGGTATGAACCGTGATGATGCTACTAACACTTTGGCAAGTGTTGGCTTGTTCGTTAAAGTTGAAACTATCGAGACGACCAGTTCCGATGATGTCGATAAAGTGTTGTCCTGCGAGCCAGGAGTCGGTACCATGGTTGCCAAAGGATCAACAATCACCATCTATATCGGCAAGCAAATTGTAGAACCGCCGCCTCCGATTATTCCTCCGGGACCCGGCGGCAACGGGCCATAGGGTGCTGACAGCCGGGCGGTAGCGGTAACACGGCTTCTCACACCTGTCTAAAAACAAAAGATTTCAACAATTCAGCAAATCCTAGTAAAATTCTAGGATTTGCCATTACAGACCTATATCGCTTGCTTTATACTGAGCCACCGTGAGTAGGCTTGTTTTTTCAGCCATCAGTAGATCGCTCAGGAGGCGCCAATGCCCAAGCAGATATATCTGGACAATGCTGCGACCACTGCTGTATTACCCGCAGTAGTTGAAGCCATGCTGCCCTATTTTACAGAGTTATATGGAAACCCCAGCTCGCTTTACAGTATCGGAGTCGATGCCAAAGCAGCAATCACAGACGCCAGAGTACGCATTGCTGCTCATTTGAATGCTGATGAGTCAGAGATCTACTTCACAGGCAGTGGCACTGAAGCCGATAACTGGGCTTTGAAGGCGACCATGGAAGCTTATCAGGGAAAAGGCCGGCACCTGATCACCACAGCCATTGAGCACCATGCCATTTCGCATACTGCTGAATGGCTGGAGAAGAACGGTTTTGCTGTCACCTACCTGCCGGTCGACAGTGACGGATTGGTGGACCCTGCCGACCTGCTGTCAGCCATCCGTGACGACACTACACTGGTGTCGGTAATCCTGGCGAACAACGAAATTGGAACCATTCAGCCGATAGCCGAATTAGCGGCTATTGCCCACGAACACGGTGTTTTGTTTCACACTGATGCTGTACAGGCCCTGGCACATATCCCGATTGATGTTGAAGCATCTGGTATCGATATGCTCTCAGCCTCGGCGCACAAATTCCATGGACCCAAAGGTGTTGGTCTGCTTTATATAAAAAAAGGTATAAAGACCCGGTCGTTCCTGCACGGGGGTGCTCAAGAGCGTAAACGCCGTGCCAGCACCGAGAACGTGCCAGGTATCATCGGCATGGCGACAGCCTTGGACCTCTGTATGGCCAGACTGGATAAAAGAGCGAACGAAGCCTTGTTGTTGCGCGACCGGTTGATTGACCGCGTACTGGACGAAGTGCCTTATAGCAGGTTGAATGGACATCGGCAACTGCGTCTGCCAAACAACGCTAACTTCAGCTTCGAATTTGTCGAGGGGGAGTCACTGCTGCTGTCGCTTGAACAAAAAGGCATCCTGGCTTCCAGCGGTTCAGCCTGTGCTTCCGGAACTCTCGATCCCAGCCATGTGCTGCTGGCAATCGGCTTGCCTCACGAAATTGCCCATGGTTCACTGCGCTTGACGGTAGGTGAAGCCACGAGCATCGAAGATATCGACTACACCGTCGAAAGCATCAAGTCAGTCGTTTCGCAACTGCGCTCGATGAGTCCGCTATATGAGGACTTTCTACAGGGCAAGAAACCGATCTCGGCTATCAGATAACCACTGGCCTTCTGGCAAAAGGAGTAAAGACTATGTCTTATTCAGAAATGGTAATGGACCACTTCAGTAATCCCCGTAACATGGGCGAGATATCCAATCCCAGCGGGGTAGGTACGGTAGGCAATGCCCAATGTGGCGACATTATGCGCATCTACCTGGAGATCGACGATGACATCATCACCGATGTCAAGTTCAAGACCTTCGGCTGTGCTGCAGCAGTAGCTACATCAAGTATGGCGACCGAGCTGGTCAAAGGCAAAAGCATCTATGAAGCTGTAAAAATCACTAATAAAGCCGTTTGCGAGGCTTTGGATGGCTTACCGCCTGTCAAAGTACACTGTTCGCTGCTGGCAGAAGAAGCCATCCATGCTGCACTCTGGGACTACGCTCAAAAACACAGCATCGAGATAGCTGGCCTTAAACAGCCAAAAAGCGATATCCATGAGGATGAAGAAGAAGAAAAATACTAGGTGGAGAAGACCGATGAAAACTTCAACCAAGGCCCGCTACTCATTGCGGCTGATGACAGATATCGCCAAGTATGGAGGCAAAGGCCCAGTACCACTTGCTGAGGTATCTCGCCGCCAGGGCATTTCCATGAAATACCTGGAACAGCTGGCGAAGAGTCTGACCGAAGCAGGTTGTGTGACCAGTGTCAGAGGCTCTCAAGGCGGCTATCGTCTGGCCAGGCCGGCCCCTGAAATTACTGCTGGTGAGGTGATACGGGCTGCTGAAGGTGATTTTCTACCGGTTGCCTGTCTGGCTGAAGAGGAATGCCCCCTACAGGCCGACTGTACAACCTCACGTTTTTGGGGTGGCTTGCGAAAAGCTATCGATAATTATGTCGACGGGATTTCAATTGCAGAACTGGCAGAAGCCTAATCAAAAGCTGGTCAGCCAAATTATCGGGCTGACCAGCTGGTTTGAGTTTGAGGGGCCGGGCTTATCCCCATATTAAACTGCTGCTAACCAAGGTGAACTATCAACTCCACTCGTTGGCAGCCTTGATCATTGCCACTACATTCTCATACTTGGCGCTGATCGGAGTATCACAACCAGAGGCGATGAAGGAACCTTGTGGGCCAGTTGCATCAATCAACCGGTTGACATAGTCAGTGACCTGGGCTGGCGAACCAGTGGTCAACATTGACGTTGGAACATCACCGATATATGCAGCCTTCGGTACTTTCTGGCGAGCCACCGCCAAGTCGGTCATATAATCGGTGTTCAAGACGAACTTGCCTTCTGGCAGTTCGCCGAAACGCTCGATATCGCGAGTCCAATCGGAGTCAATATGCATGACGGCGATGTGGTTGTGACTGATCATCTGTTCTGCTGAAACCTTCATGTAAGGCCAAACCAGGGTCTCCCAGATCTTGGGACTGACCATACCACTGGCTGACCGCCAGCCGCCAACCCAGCCACCCAGTGCCATCGGATTGTTGAAGGTCTCCCAGTTCTTCTCCGTGATTGCGTAGTTCTCATTGAAAATGAAATCTGAGACTTCTTTCAGTTTGTCGAGGATTTTGTAACAGTCACGATAAAAACCCTGCAGTGAACGCATGCCACAGAGCGGGTCAAATGGTACAGCGGTAGCTGGAGCGCCCTGGAACAGCGGTATACCCAGATTGGCATACAAGGCATCAACAACTGGCTGTCCTTCTCCGGCGATATGCAGATACTTGCCCATGTATTCCAAGTCGATGATACGCGGGAAGATCTTGGTCGCTAAGAAGTTGTTATAACCGATTGCCATGATCTCATCGTAGGCATCCGGTTCAATCAAGGCTTCTTCCATAACCTGCCAGATTGAGTCCTCGGAGATCTCAACGCCAGGGATCTTGACTCGGGAGTTCCAGGCAAAAGTGATACCGACGACCATGTTCATGGCACCAGGGAAGGCATTCATGGCATAGATCGTCCCGGCGTCTTCCTCTAGACGTTTAATGGTCTCGAGGGCCAACGTAGCTCCCTTGACAGGATCTGCGCAATACTCTGCTACTGTCATTCCACCAAATACGGCGAGTACGACATTACCGTTGAAGCAGGATATCGGTTTATCGTTTAGACAGGCGATTCCGGCCTTGACGACATCCAGCCGTTCTTCATAGGTCGGGCTTGCCATTATGCATACACCTCCCTGCAGTAGTCAGCCGCGTCTTGAGCGGCGATGCCCATGGCATCGGCCCCACTGTAGGCCACGACTGTCTCATCGATTGGCCCGCCGCCGATG
>JAITUO010000159.1 GCA_031286245.1 Coriobacteriales bacterium | reverse complement strand
TGATAGTCCGGCCTAATCCGGACAAAGTCTTTCACCACGTGGAGTGGCCTGTCATCTTCTTCTTCATTGGGCTTTTTGTGCTGGTTGGTTCGCTGGAAACAGTTGGTGTCATTGAGTGGATGGCCAAGCTTACCGTGCAGCTTACGGGCGGCGAACTGTTAGGTACCGGTTTATCGATCCTCTGGGTTTCAGCGATAGTCTCGGCTTTTGTCGACAATATCCCCTTTACCGCCACAATGATCCCTTTGATTCACGAGATCGGACAAATCGGCTATGTCACCAATATCGAACCATTCTGGTGGTGTTTGTCCCTTGGCGCCTGCCTGGGTGGGAATGGTACATTAGTCGGAGCATCAGCAAATGTGACAGCGATTGGGATGCTGGAGAAACAAGGCTATAAGTTTAGTTTTCTACGATTTTTGATCTTGGGTTTTCCGATTATGTTGGTTACTATTATCATATCAACCGTTTATGTGTACCTGCGTTACTTGATCTAATAAGCTCACAAGGCGGGCGTGATATAAGAACTTGGTTGATGCGTTTGTTAGGTTATATCATTACTCGACAGCTCGGTCTGGCATGATGTCAGGCACATCTCGACAAAGCCTGGCGTGATGTCAGGCACATCTCGACAAAGCCTGGCATGATGTTAGGCATATCTCGACAAAGTCTGGCATGATGTCAGGCACATCTACCAAGGTATACGGAGGATAAGCTTATGGCAGGAAATGCCCAGATAGCTTTTACAGTCACAGTTTTTTTGCTGACATATGCGATCATTATTACTGAGAAGATCCATCGCACCTTGATCGCACTGTTCGGTGCATCATTAATGCTGGTATTTGGCATTCTTTCGTTTGAGATGGCAATCGAGGCAATCGATTTCAATGCGATTGGCTTGTTAGTAGGTATGATGTTGATTGTCGGCCTGACCAGAGAATCCGGTGTCATCGAGTTCATTGCTATCAGTGTCGCCAAATTCGGCAAAGGCCATCCGATATATATCATGCTGTCATTATCGATATTGACAGCAATAATGTCTGCTCTGATCGACAATGTGACAATGATCCTACTGACAGTACCGATCAGTATCTCGATTGCCCGAAAGCTGGAGATCGATCCAATACCGATTGTGTTTTCTGAGATCCTGCTCAGTAATATCGGAGGAGCGGCTACCTTAATAGGCGACCCACCAAACCTGTTGATCGGCTCAGCTGCAGGTTTCGGTTTCATGGATTTTGTGGTCAACCTGGTTCCAGTACTTATAGTTATATCTGTCGCGACCCTTTTTATCCTTTGGTTGATATTCAGAAAGAAAATGATAGTCTCCGATGAGAATCGGCAACGTCTGCTTAGCCTAAATCCCAGAGATGAACTTCGGGATAAACCCTTGGCCATCAAGTCTCTGACAGTGATGGCAATTACGATAATTGGGTTCATTATCCATCAATATGTCAATCTTGAGTCTGCTGCTGTTGCCATGGCTGGAGCGTCTTTGCTTTTACTGGTGACCCGCCCCAACCCTGATAAAGTTTTTCAACATGTTGAGTGGCCAGTGATTTTCTTTTTCATCGGGTTGTTCGTTTTAGTAGGTAGCTTGGAAGCAATTGGGGTAATGGAAGAGATGGCGCACCTGACAATTGCGTTAACAGGTGGAGAGTTGGTTGGTACCGGTATGTCGATACTTTTTGTTTCAGCAATAGCCGGAGCCTTTCTTGACAATATCCCCTTCACAGCAACGATGATCCCACTGATCCAGGAGATCGGGCGAATCGGTGCTATTGAAGGTATGGATGCGTTGTGGTGG
Source organism: Coriobacteriales bacterium (assembly GCA_031286245.1). GTDB lineage: Bacteria > Actinomycetota > Coriobacteriia > Coriobacteriales > UBA8131 > WQXZ01. The sequence continues at coordinate 2,455 of JAITUO010000159.1, read as the reverse complement.
TGCCTGGCTTTAGGAGCTTGCCTGGGTGGAAATGGGACAGTCATTGGTGCATCAGCAAATGTCACTGCCATAGGCTTGCTGGAAGAAGAAGGTCACAAATTCAGCTTTTTGCGGTACCTTGTCATGGGGTTTCCCTTGATGTTAATGTCTATTGCTTTTGCAGCTGTCTATATGTATTTCTTCTATTTGACGTAGCGGCTGTGTACTGTATGGTTACTCTGGCTGTCCTGTGGCACTGCTCTTTCCACCGCCATCCATGCTCACATTGCGTTTGGAGCCCTAGCCTCGTATGTAGCTGCAAAGCTACGCCGCCACCCGTGCTCACATTGCGTTAGGATATAGACAAGCGTTTTCATCTTGACTAAGGAGTGATTTATGGCTTATTTCTATGACGATGCTGCACGCACATTCAATGAGTACCTGCTGGTACCCGGCTACTCATCATCGGAGTGTGTTCCGTCAGCAGTCGATCTGACAACGCCATTAGTACGATATCGACCGGCAGATAGCCTGCCGTCACTGACTTTGAATATTCCATTAGTCTCAGCCATCATGCAAGCAGTTTCCGATGATGGTATGGCTATCGCACTAGCTCGTGAAGGTGGCATGTCTTTTATCTATGGCTCACAACCGATTGAGGATGAAGCCACAATGATCGCCCGAGTTAAAGACTATAAAGCTGGCTTTGTATTAAGTGACTCAAACCTTTCTCCAGATGACACAGTGGCAACAGTCATGGAACTGAAAGAACGCTCAGGCCATTCAACAATGCCGGTTACCCATGATGGCAGCCCACATGGCAGGCTCTTAGGTATTGTCACCAGTCGAGACTACCGTCCGACTCGCACACCGGTTGAAACCCTGGTACGCGACATTATGACTCCACGGCACAAACTGTTTGTCGCGCCAGCCCAGACAACTCTGTCGGAAGCCAACGATATTATCTGGGACAAGAAATTGAATGCCTTACCGGTTGTCGACGATCAGGATAGGTTGATGTATGTTGTGTTCCGCAAGGATTATGACTCACATAAACTGAATCCTTTGGAGAATCTCGACGATCACAAGCGCTATCGGGTCGGTGCCGGTATCAATACCCATGATTACGCTGAACGGGTTGGACCATTATTAGCAGCAGGAGCAGATGTATTGTGCATCGACTCATCCGAAGGTTTCACTGAATGGATGCAAAAGACCATCAAATGGATCAAAGACAACTATGGTCCTGAAGTCAAAGTCGGTGCCGGCAACATAGTCGATCGTGACGGTTTCCGTTTTTTAGCGGATGCTGGAGCAGACTTTGTGAAAGTCGGAATTGGCGGCGGGTCAATCTGCATCACGCGAGAGCAGAAAGGTATTGGCCGTGGACAAGCTACCAGTGTCATCGAGGTTGCTGATGAGCGTAACCGCTACCTCGCCGAAACCGGTATCTATGTGCCGATCTGCTCTGATGGGGGCATAGTTTACGACCATCACATGACTCTGGCCCTGGCGATGGGGGCTGACTTTATGATGCTCGGCCGCTATTTTGCTCGCTTCGACGAGAGCCCAACCAGTAAGGTCAACATCAACGGGAATTTCATGAAGGAGTACTGGGCAGAAGGATCGGCCCGAGCGCGCAACTGGCAACGCTACCAGGCCAGTGCCTCAGCCTCTGCTTCCTATTTAGCCTTTGAAGAAGGAGTGGATTCTTATGTACCTTATGCCGGAGCTTTAAAAGATAACGTCGCTCTGACACTAGCAAAGATCCGCTCTACCATGTGCAACTGCGGTGCATTAACAATCACAGATTTCCAGAAGCTGGCCAAGATCACCCTGATCTCCTCCACATCAATTGTCGAAGGTGGCGCACACGACGTGCTGTTGAAAGACCAAACTACCTCTGTGACAACTAGCTTTCGATTGTGATGTGAAATAGCCTGCTGTATCCCACATCAGTCGGTGGTACGGTGTCTCAGGCATAAATGCCAGAGTTTGATGTCAGCTGTGACTGCTTTGGACTTAAGCAGCCGACCAATGAAAACAGGAGTCAACATGCAAGCCTATAATCCGCAAGAGATCGAGCCTCGCTGGCAAGCCTGGTGGCGTGAACAGGGGATCAACGAGCTAAAAGACGACGGTAGCAGGCCGCGTTTCTATACCCTCGAAATGTTTCCGTATCCTTCAGGAGACATCCACATGGGTCACGTTCGCAACTATTCAATCGGCGATGCTATCAGCCGTTACAAACGGATGCAAGGTTTTGAGGTGTTGCACCCCATGGGCTGGGACGCCTTCGGGTTACCAGCCGAAAACGCTGCGATCAAGCAAAACACTTCACCAGCAGCCTTTACCTATACAAACATCGCTGATCAACGTGCCTCGCTGGAGCGGATGGGGTTTTCATATGATTGGAGCCGCAGCCTGATCACAGCCGACCCGGAATACTACCGTTGGGGCCAATGGATATTCCTCA
>JAITUO010000150.1 GCA_031286245.1 Coriobacteriales bacterium | reverse complement strand
TCCTCCCAAGGTTGCAGTTCGGCTCCCTGTTCAGGAAAGAACCTGACATGCTTGCCTGTGATCGAAAAAGCTACCCATTCTGCGACATTTACTGCATGGTCACCGATGCGCTCGAAGTATTTCGCAATCATGATTAGGTCGATTGCTTGTTCACCATTAGAACTATCGGCTAGGATCCAATCAATCAGTTCATACTTAACCGTGTCAAATAGGGCATCGACCTCGTCATCGCTTTGTACTACCGCCTTGGCCAATCTTAGATCCATCTTGACATAAGCGTCTATGCTGTCAGTGACCATCTTGACAGTAGCAGTAGCCATCTGTGGAAAATGCTCCATGGTAATCAATGGGCTGATAGCCAAATTACCATTTTTGATTAACATCTGGGTGATCTCTGAGATATCGGCTGCCTGATCTGCGATTCGCTCCATATCGGTAATCATCTTCAAGCAGGCAGAAATCAGACGCAGGTCACTGGCTACAGGTTGTTGTTGTAATAGGAGTTTCAAGCAGAAGGCTTCAATGTCCTTCTCCTTCTGATCAACGTCTTGATCAGAATCAATGACTTGCTGAGCCAGCTCATTGTCCTGCTCAATCAGAGCTTGGACTGCCTGCATGATTGCCCGCTCGATCAGTGCGCCCATTTCAATCAACATATTGTTGAGTTGAGCTAATTGCTCATCAAATCTACTACGCATCTACATATCCTCCCTGCTCCGGTCAGAAATACACAGCGATGGGGATATCAGGAAAATATCACTGGGATAATCCACATCAACCGAACCTACCGGTGATATAGTCTTCACAGCGTTTGTCACGCGGAATCGAGAAAACCTGCTCGGTGGTTCCGTACTCGATCATCTCACCCAATAAGAAAAAGGCAGTCTTATCTGAGATGCGCGTAGCCTGCTGCATGTTATGAGTAACAATAACCACTGTGTAGCTCTTTTTCAACTCTATAACCAAATCTTCGATCTTTGATGTCGAAATCGGATCGAGTGCACTGGTTGGTTCGTCCATTAGGAGCACTTCAGGTTCAACAGAAAGAGCTCGAGCTATACAGACACGTTGTTGTTGCCCACCAGACAGGGATAAAGCGTTGCGTTTCAGACGGTCTTTGACCTCATCGAAGATAGCTGCATCCCGTAATGCGCGCTCTACGATCTCATCCAATTGATATTTCGATTTGATCCCATGAGTACGGGGGCCAAATGCGATGTTGTCATAAATACTCATCGGAAACGGATTTGGTTTTTGGAAGACCATACCTACCCGCTTGCGCAGCAGGTTGACATCAATATCACCATATATGTCTTCGCCATCCAGCAACACGGAGCCAGTGATCCGACAGCCATCAATCAGATCGTTCATTCTATTCAGGCTTTTGATCAGCGTCGACTTACCACAACCAGACGGCCCGATTAACGCTGTGATCTGATTGGCCATGATGTCCATAGAGACATTGATCAGGGCTTGAAAATCGTTGTACCAGAGATTGACGTTATTGATGTTGATTTTATTCATCAGGAATTACCACTTCTAAAACTGGTCTTGAGAATTCTCATTTGTCTCACTCGACTTGATCATCATACTTAAATGTCAGCCGCTTGGCGATGAAAGCAGACAAGGTGTTTATACCAACGACTACAACCAGCAGGATAACGGCTGTGGCATATGCCTGGCCAGAATAGAGGCCTTCGCTGGACAAGGCATACATGTGGATAGCCAGCGTACGTCCAGAAGCTAAGAGGGTATCAGGGATCTGAGCAACGGTGCCTGAGGTGTATATCAAAGCAGCGGTCTCCCCGACAATCCTGCCAATCGCCAGGATGACCCCAGCTAAGATACCGGGGGCTGCAGAAGGTATGACAATCCGAAATACAGTGCGTAGTCGGCCTGCACCTAGTCCAAATGACCCTTCGCGGTAGCTGTCCGGTACTGCGATCAAACTCTCTTCTGTGGTACGCATGACAAGTGGCAGAATCATTATCGACAATGTGCAGCTTCCAGCTAACAGCGAAAAGCCCCACCCAGTCCAGACAACAAAGAAGAGCAGTCCAAATAATCCGTAGATGATGGAAGGGATTCCGGAGAGCGTTTCTGCCATGATTCGCACAAGCTTTACAAACCGGCTGCCACGCTTGGCGTATTCGACAAGGTAGATGGCAGAGAAAACACCTAGCGGTACTGCAATTGCCAATGACAGGCCGACTGTCATGATTGTCGTGATCACTGCCGGCATCAGTGAGACATTGGTTGTGTTGTATTCGAATTCAAAAAGCGATAGTTGGATATAAGGAACCCCGTTAATCAAGATGTAACCGATGATCGAGAACAACACCACAAAGGTCACAGAAGCAGCCAGCCAAGTCGACGTCCGCAGGATCAGGTCGGTCATCTTTCTCATATTTCCGACCGTCGTTTCATATTTCCGACCGTCGTTTCAGGAGAGAGAACAACAGGTTTATCCCCATGATCAGTACAAAAAGTACGACACCGGTAGCTATCAGCGCTTCTCGGTGGAGTCCTTCTGCATAACCCATCTCGATGACTACATTGGCTGTTAAGGTTCGAGTGCCTTCCAGGAATTCATATGGCATACGTAGCAAGGCTTGATTGCCTGCTACCATTTTGACAGCCATCGTCTCACCGACGGCCCGTCCAACGCCTAAGACTATTGCTGCCATGATTCCTGACTTGGCTGCTGGAACCAGGATTCCGAAGACCGCCCGCTCGTGACTGGCACCTAACGCTACGGCTCCTTCGTAGAGCTCTTCAGGAACTGCGCGGATCGAAGTCTCAGAGATACTGATAACAGTTGGTAGAATCATGATGCCTAATAACATTGAAGCTGCCAGGATACTGGAGCCATTGCCACCGAAACTATTTCGTACAAAAGGTACTAAAACAACGATACCAAAGAAGCCATAAACCACAGAAGGGATGCCTGCCAATAGATCAACAGCTGGCTTGATGAAACGGTAGATGCTTGGCGGGCAGATCCTAGCCATAAAGACTGCGGTCAGAATGCCAATTGGCATTCCAAAGATAATCGCTCCAACTGTTACATAGATACTACCGAAAATCATTGGCAGGATTCCGAACGCTGGCGGATTATTCGTCGGTGACCAGTCAGTGCCTAACAAAAATTCCCGAATTCCAATTTCGGCGATAGCAGGGACTCCGCTAACCAAAAGGAATACACAGATCAGCCCGACAGCAATGATTGCTGCCAGGGCTGATATTGTAAACACGATGCGCATTATCTGTTCTTGGAGCCTGCCAGATCTACTCACACGACCTCACTTCATGACTACAAGTCTAGGCGGGGAAGGTTTTGTCGAACAATATTTTCAAACTGATCGACTGATTACTGTATGTCACTCCACTTGCTGGTAGCACCTGTGTAAATCGCTTTGACCTGGTCAGTGGTCATATTACTAACCGGGTTGTTCTTGTTGACGATGACCGCAATACCATCTTTGGCGATCTCAAATGGAATCAACTGAGCTAATTCACTGTCCTTCAATTCACGACTGGCCATGCCAATGTCGAAAGTACCATCGATGGTTCCAGCCATACCTGCAGAAGAGTCAAACATCTGGACCTCAATTGTTGCGTTGGTATTGACCTTTAAGTATTCCTCCCGTAGTTTTTCCATCAACGGGGTGACCGAGGAAGACCCACCGACGACGATCTTGCCTGATGGACGGCTTCCGGCATACGCAGGAGCATTATCGACGATGGCAACATAACCTCTATCGACTACCACTGCCTGTCCTTCAGCAGATAGAATGAAATCGATGAAGTCTTTCGTCAACCCGCTGGGATTGCCTTTGGTTGCGATAAAGAAGGGGCGCTGTATCGGGTAGGAACCGTTTTTAACGTTTGTCACGTTTGCTGCAATTCCATTGATGCTGACTGCCTTCACAGAATTATTCAACGAACCTAAAGAGATATAGCCGATAGCATATGCATCATTAGATACATTGGACATCATGATGTCCGTTTTGTCAGCGACAATAGCCTCTTTGGTTGTCAGGTCATTCTTATCTGAGTCTTGAATACCAAACAACTCGATAAAGGCACTGCGAGTACCACTGCCATCCTCACGGGAGACAATAGTGATAGGCTTGCTGGAATCAAAGTTTCCGGAATCACCGGAATTACATGCAACCAACGCTGACAAGCAAAGAGCAATGATCAGTAATACAGAGATTGGCTTATACGACAGACGTTTCATGTGGTTTCCTCCTCACGTTTTTCATTTGCATTCGAAATCATAGATTCGACATGTAAAAACCAGCCACATAGATTTGTAAAATCTCTGTAAAGTGCTGTGATACTTCTAGTCAAACCAAACCAAACCACTACTCATCCCCATAGCTACTAGACGCGAAATAGTGAATTAGTGGTCTGTTGACCAATAATCACCCTTTTTGGGTGATATTAGTCCGGTTTTCTCCCCTTATTGATCTCATTTTGCTGGAAGGTATGGCAAAATGTGAGGAGAGAGTATACCAGGGTATGTAAGTGCAATCGAATTTACAGGAGGAAAAATGTTTAAGGGATTAAATCCAACATCTAAGAAAGCTGTAATCGCAACATTGGCAATCTCGTTGGTGTTGATCATCAGTTCCATGACGCCGCCGTTACTGGGCTACATCATGAGAACTTATCCACCACCAGAGTACAACGTCTTTCTGCTTGTGCAGGTACCAGCCTTTGTTGGCATGGTAGTGTCCTTCATTGCAGGTCCGCTAGCCCTCAAGATCAATATGAAGACTTTGATGGCAATTTCTGCGACCGCGCTCTTTGTGTATTTCATGATTTTTGCATTTTTTGGTACTACCAGTTTTACGGCGCTGCTGATTGCAGTTGTAATTATTGGTATTACCCGAGGCTCGGCGATGGTGTTGACCTCTTCGATCTTTGGCCTCTATGTTTCAGATCCCGAGCA
>JAITUO010000048.1 GCA_031286245.1 Coriobacteriales bacterium | reverse complement strand
CAACTCTGCAACTACTACATCAACCTTGACCCTACCGCTCAGACTACAAGACTTGATGAGCATCGTCAGAATTCCGGCTTTCATGTTGGAGCCCTCGTTGTTATGGGCGACTCGATAACCCAGCTTTTTTAGGCTGCCAGCCACCAGGGCTGATGTCGAGCCTTTGCCAGAAGAGCCGGTAATCGCAATCTTGATCTTCGGTAAAACCAGGTGTTCTCCGAGGTCAGGGCAGATCTTTAGGGCAATCGCTCCCGGTGTAGCACTACCTTTACCGACAAGGCTGCCGGCAAAAGCCAATAGTTTTCCGATGATGATCGCCAGGGTCTTCATAGTGCCCCACCCAGCGGTGGCGCATCAAGTGCCCCACCCAGCAGTGGCGGTACGTCAACCGTCATGTCCCTCAGTTGCCCTCCTCGTGGGTGTGGCGGTTCATCAGGCGTCGGCGGTAAGGGTGAGTCGATGAACATCCGTAGCCATAGTTCTAAATGTAGCAGCCGCCAAAACGAAAGCGTTGTCGCGTCACCTTTACCATCGTAGTAGGCTCGAAAGGCCTGACGGGCGATTCCCACATTGAAGTAGGGACGGGAGGCAAAGCTCTCCGATTCAAAGATCGCCAGGAACTTATCCTTCAAATACCCGAACCATTCAATCTCGGGCGTCGAGAAACCGATTTTTCTCCGCCGGTCAGCCACCACTTTCGGTAGGTAGGGCAGCATGGCATCACGCAGCATCCGTTTATTCCAGCTACCTTTGATCAAAGCCTCATCAGACAGCGACCAGATGTAGCGCACCAGGTCCTTGTTGACAAACGGCAATCGACCTTCCAGAGAGAAGCGCATGGCGCTACGATCCTCATAGCGCGCAATGCAGGGAGCGGAGTAAGCCGTCAGATCGTGAAACAACCGCAACTTCAGATTGTCCCGAACAGCCCGGTATGACTCGTCGGTAAAGCGAGCCGCAAAAGTCGGATCGATAAACAGCCTGTCGCTCCAGGCCTTTTTGCCGAACAACTGTGACTTAAAACGCAGCCAGGCCAAGCGAAACAGTTTGTCAAACGAACCGAAGCCTTCACGAATCATCTGTAGATAATGGCCACGCGCCCTCAGTTGCCGCAGGTAAACAGCGTAGTATGGCACATAACCAGCCATCATCTCGTCTGGTCCAGCCCCAGTCAAAAAAACATGAACCTGCTGCGCGACTTCCCGCAGCATGAAGTATTGAGCATATGGACCGGTTGAGACGACAGGTTGTTCCATGGTGTAGATGAAATCATCGAAATCCGCCACAAAATCATCAACCTGTGGAGTGTATTTGAACGACTCAACCTGCTCACCATGCATTTTCAAAAAGGCATCGATGTATGCTTCTTCATCGTTGATCGAACCGGGAAAAACTGTTGAGAATGTCTTTTGTTTTTCACCGACCGCTTCAGTCGAGTCTGGATCGTTTTTCATTAATGTGGAGACGACCGTGGTCAAACTGGTCGAATCTAAACCGCCAGAGAGGGCACTGCCGACTGGGCGCTCGCTACGCAGCCGTTGACGTACCGACTCGCTGAGCAGGTCATAGTAGTGTTTTGCTGCCGCCGGGTTATATATATTGTGGTCTTTAGAGTGTGAAGCTGAAACCATCTCATCAAACAAGGTCGTGTATTTAAAGACACGGACTCCTGCGGTGTCTGCTTCTAACACCTCACCGCCCAATAGCTGGTTGATGCCCTCAAAGAAGGTCTCAGCGTTGTCGTCATGCAGCCGATATCGCAGGTAGCGGTAGATGGTTTTGTCGTTGGGATGTCGCTCGATCAACCCGGAGAAAGCTAATGGTTTGAGCTCAGAGGCAAAAAGCAGTGCGGGTTTGGAGGATGGCTTGGGTAGCGAAGAGTCGCCAGAATCGTCAGGTTGTGAGTTGCTAGAAGCCTCGATCTCCAGGTTAGATATCCCCTGGCCTTCTCCACATAAGAGTGCATAATAGAGTGGTTTAATGCCAAAATGATCGCGCGACAATGTTAAGCGCTGCTCTAAGCGGTCATAGATTGCCAATCCCCACATGCCGTTGAAACGCTCAAAGCAATCGTTGCCCCACTCACCAAAGGCAGCCAGAACAACCTCGGCATCGGCGCCACTGGTAAAGCTATGACCCGTCTCACATAGCTCGGCAGTCAGTTCGGCTAGATTGAAGATAGACCCATTCATATTCAGCACATAGCGACCATCAGCCGAGAATTTCGGTTGATCGCCCGCGACCTCATCGCTGATCACCAGACGGCGGTTAATAAAGCCGACAGTGCCTTCTTGAAAGAATCCCTCTCCATCCGGGCCACGGTGCGCCTGGAAGCGACCCATGCGTTGCAGTAGCTCGTGACCTGCCGACCCACTCAGATCATCAACGCCATAATAACCCGCAATACCACTCATGTCCGCGTGTCCTTGCCTTCCCAGGCATGGCGCAGACGTTCGATCGCTGCGATGGTTTCATCATCAGGCTCACCACTGACAGCCAGGCGTTCGTTGCGCTGAAAATCCTCAATCGCCAGTCGTGTCGCCTGGTCTAGTTCTCCGTTGATCAAACAATCGAAGCCCAAAGCACTGAGTGCTGTCTGCAACTCCCGGATAGCCTGGTTGTCCATCAACTCATCCTCTCTACGAAGAAATCAGCCATCGAAAGCAATAATTCCAAATACTTGCTGGCTGGCAAAGTCTCTGGCAACTCAGCCTTGGCCTGTTGCACCAGTTCATAGGCATGGTCATGGGCAAAGTCCAGTGAGCCACTGGCAACCAGGATGTCAACTGCCCGCTGCAGGACGGCCGGATTTGTGCTGTGCGAACTTAGCAGCTCGATCAGTTCATCAGCATGGGGAGAAGCCCGCAGGGCATGCACGACCATCAGGGTGCGTTTGCCTTCCGTCAGGTCGTTGCGGTAGTCTTTCTTAGTTGCTTGCTTCTTACCAACCAGGTTTAATAGGTCATCCTGGATCTGAAAAGCCAGCCCGGCAGCGATGCCAAAGGCCCGCAAAGCCTCGACCTGTTGTTCGCTGCCACCGCCAACAATGGCTCCGACAGCCAAGGGGGTGCCGCCGGAATAATGGGCGGTTTTGTGGATGGCCATGACAATATAGTCCTCAATCGTAAGATCGAAGCGCCGATCGCGCGCCCAGCCCAGATCCAGGGCTTGTCCCTCGATTGTGCGATTGGTCATTTTGACCAATTCGTCTAATACCCTCAGTTTAGTGGAGTCGTCTAGAATCTCATCATCAACCACCAACCCGGTGACTTGTGATAATGCCAGGTCACCGGCATTGATTGCCAATCCGACTCCCACCTCCAGATACAGGCAAGGTTCCCCCCGCCGTAGTAGTGAGTCGTCTGCGATATCGTCATGAATCAGGGCTGCGGTATGAAAGTGCTCGATCGCTGAGGCTGCGCTGCGTGCCCTGGCCGGGTCGCCACCGACAGCTTGACAAGCCAGCTCGCAGATCAAAGGACGATGACGCTTGCCAGATCCCGCCGAGAAACCGGCGAGTGGAGCATAAAGGTATTGCTGCATGTCCGGATTCGACTGCGTGACAAAGTAGTCACTGACCAGTTTGTTCATACGCTGGCTATTACGATTCAAATAGCTTTTGAAATTCATTGTGTTATTGATACCTCACCTATCGCATTTGTCTGATTCTGTCTGCAATACCTCGCCTGTCGCAGTATTCTGTCAGCTCTTCGCCAACCGCAGATTATAAAAAGCTGACCGTCCGGCATATAGACCGGAATCACCCAGTTCTTCTTCGATCCGGATCAATTGGTTATATTTGGCAACCCGGTCACTCCTGGCCGGTGCGCCGGTCTTGATTTGGCCGGCATTGACCGCGACTGCCAGATCAGCAATCGTACTGTCTTCGGTCTCACCGGAACGATGGCTGATCACACAGGTATAACCAGCTTGCTTAGCCATTTGAATGGTATCCAAGGTTTCGGTCAAACTACCGATCTGGTTCAGTTTGATCAAAATCGAATTAGCGATACCAGCCTCAATGCCCTGCCTTAGGATCGCCGCATTGGTAACAAAGACATCGTCTCCAACCAGTTGTATGCGCTTGCCAACCCGCTCGGTCAACAGTGACCAGCCCTCCCAATCAGTTTCAGCCATACCGTCTTCCAGCGAGATGATTGGGTATTTATCAATCAGAGCCTGCCAGTAATCAACCATTTGTGGAATGGTCAGCTCACGGTTTTCTCCTTCTAATATATAAAGCTTACGCTCGGCGTCGAAAATCTCACTGACAGCCGGATCCAGCGCAAAACAAACCTGCTCACCGAGTTTGTAGCCAGCCTGGTCGACAGCGATACTGAGCAGTTCTAATGGTTCCTCGTTGGTTTTCAAGTTCGGAGCGAAGCCGCCTTCATCACCAATGGCAGTCGACAGGCCCCGCGCTTTCAGCACGCTTTTCAAAGTGTGGTAGATTTCAGCGCACCACCGCAGAGCCTCAGCAAAGCTCTCGGCACCTACCGGCATCACCATGTATTCCTGAAAATCGACGTTGTTGTCTGCGTGGGCGCCACCATTCAAGACGTTCATCATCGGCACCGGCAGCAGATGGGCGTTGGCTCCGCCGATATAGGAGTACAGCGTCAACTCACAGGACTCAGCCGCCGCCTTGGCCACTGCCAGTGAAGCGCCCAGAATGGCATTGGCTCCCAGGCGCGATTTATTAGCGGTGCCGTCCAGCTCAATCAACTCGGCGTCGACTGCCCGCTGATCGGTTGCGTCCAGCCCAATCAAGGCATCTGCGATCTCACTGTTGACATTCTCGACCGCGCCTGCAACTCCCTTGCCTAAAAAGCGCGGCTCATCAACGTCGCGCAGCTCACAAGCCTCACGACTACCGGTCGACGCACCCGAGGGCACAGCCGCCCGCCCAAAACAACCGTCATCGAGGTAAGCTTCGACCTCGACAGTCGGGTTGCCACGCGAATCCAGTATCTCCCGCCCATAGATATCGATGATTGTTGACATTGTGCCTCCTTCGCTTTCTGTCTACCAGGTCACAGCCCAGCTTTTTTATGTGGATAAGCCCGGGGCTGTTTTAGCCGCCAGGCTCATTGGTTGCCAGCTCACTTTTGGCACGTTGCCAAAACACTTCCAGTTGATCGAGCGAATAGCTAGACAACTCCCGTCCTTCGTTGTGGGCATACCTGTCCATGATAGCCCAACGTAATCGAAAGCGACGGATAGTACTGCGCAATGCACTCTCGGCATCAATACCGGCTCGTAAGCCGACATTGACCAACGAAAACAGGATGTCACCGAACTCATCGGCAGCTTTAAGGCTGCCAGTGGCTTCGGCTCGGTACTCTGCAATCTCAGAGTAGGCTTGATTCCAAACATCCTCGAGGCTTCCCCAGTCAAAGCCAACAGAAATGGCTTTGCGTGAGACATCCTGGGCTTGCATTAAAGCAGGCAGCGAGTTAGGTACACTGTCCAGGATGCTGGGTGGTTGAGAGCCGAGGTTTTCATTGCTGGCTGGCTGTTTGCTTGCCCGTTGCCGATCTCCTGCCAGTTGTTCCCGTTCAATGATTTTGATGCTATCCCAAAGCTTGAGCACCGCTTCTGGATTATCAGCTTCACTTATGCGCTGTTCAAAAGCTTGGCGGGCTTCGGGACTGAGAGAAGTGGCTTGCAAAGCTGCCTCGCTACCAAAGACATGAGGGTGCCTGCGAACTAATTTCTCAGCTATGCCATTAATCACTTCGTTCAGAGTGAATTCACCGGCTTCATGTGCAATCTGCGATTGTAATAGTACTTGTAACAACAGGTCGCCCAGCTCTTCACGCAAGCTGGATAAATCATTACACTCGATGGCATCGACAACTTCAGCGGCTTCTTCGGTGATGTTCCTGGCTACTGAAGCATGGGTCTGTTCACGATCCCAGGGACAGCCGTCCGGAGCCCGCAGGCGGGCAACGATATCTACCAGATTGGCGAAGGCACCCACAAGTGCTGCTGAGTTCACTGGTGTATCTTGTTCGTGATTATCAGACATCTTTAATCTCGCAAGCCTTGACACCACAGGCATACCTACTGCTTGCTGTTCTTGTAGGCTTCACAGACCTCAAGGGTACTGCCGGTCATTTGCACGACCCCCTGTTCCAACCAGATGGCTTTATGACATAAACGTTCGACTTGTTCGATGTTGTGGGAGACGAACAGGACTGTCGTGCCATGGTCACTGATCAAAGTATTGATTCGGTCCAGGCATTTTTCCTGGAAGAACATATCACCGACCGACAAAGCCTCATCGACAATCAACAGGTCAGGAATCATTACTGTAGCCACAGCAAAAGCAATACGGGCCACCATACCGGATGAGTAGTTCTTCATCGGTAGTTCCAAAAAGCCTTCCAACTCTGCGAAACTAACGATTTCATCGAAATGCTCATCGATGTATTTGCGGTTGTATCCCAGCAATGCACCGTTCAGGTAGATATTCTCGCGGGCAGTCAACTCAAAATCGAAACCGGCTCCCAGTTCGATCAAGGGAGCAATTGTACCGTTGACTTCGACGTTTCCATAAGTCGGCTCCAGCACTCCGGCGATGATTTTCAGCAAGGTTGACTTGCCTGAGCCATTGATGCCAACAATGCCGAAGACATCGCCCTGCTCCACACGTAAAGAAACCTTGTCCAGAGCACAGAACTCACGGTAGAACAATTGGCGAGTAGCCAGTTTGATGAAGTACTCCTTCAGGCTGCTGAGGTGCTCGTTGGCAATGTTGAACATCATCGTGACGTCTTTGACCAACACAACGGGGTGACCTATGGACGGTTTCTGCTGGTTGTATTTGAGCGATTGTTTAGTCATTTTCTCAGTGCCTATACAAATAAAACGAAGCGCTTCTCAGTGGCACGGAATACCGCCATACCAATCCCAAACGTAATGATCGCTATGCCAAAACAGACCAGGTTCTCAATCAATCCCGGAGGCTGCCAGGCTGGTTGCCATAGTTGTTGTTGACCAATGCAACTCAGTAATTCGGATACTCGCGGTCGGACTGAGCACATTGTGATGGAGCGGAAATACGTGACGTAGTGGTACATCGGGTTGAATTGCATGACTGTCAGCATCACTGGTGGCAAGGCGTTGATGGGATAAAACAGTGGAGTACCATAGGTCCAGGCGACGATAATCACTCCCCAAAGATAGATGATGTCGGTAAAGAATACCGCCAGTGCGGATAACAGCAGGCTTAATCCGGCACAGAATAACAGCATGTAGACCAGCAGTAATGGCAGTAACAGCAAATTGAAGGTCGGCATGATGCGATAGACCACCAAAACGATGACAACCGCGATCAACGACAGGGCAAAGCTGACCAGTTCGAATACCACTTTTTGGAGAGGGAAGATCATCTTGTTGATGCGGATCTTTTTTATCAAACCAGCAGAGTTGATGATTGAGCTGGCACCGTTGGTGGTCGAAGAGTTCATCAGGTTAAAAAGTGTGGTGCCGAGTATCAGATAGACCGGAAATGGCTGTGTGGTTGCATTGCCACGAAAAACAAAAGTGAACACCGCCGCCATGACGAACATCATCAACAGCGGATTCAATACACTCCAGGCGATGCCTAAGACGCTGCGACGATACTTGAGCTTAAAGTCCTTGGAGACCAGGCTGGTGAGTATGAACCAGTCATGTTGAAAACGGCCAAAGAAGCGCTCCAGCAGGCCACTCACAACAGACTCCTGTTTTTATCCACATTATATGTCGGCACCTGCTCGGCCAGACAGGTGATGATGGCTTGGTCATCGGCCGCCAGACTGGCTCTCAGAGCTTCCAGCTTGGCTTGTACAGCATCCGCGCTTTCCGGTTGGGCAGATGAAACCATGATACCTGCAACACTGGTTGGCAAAGTGGTTTCGTTATCCATCAAAAGCTCTTCGTAAAGTTTCTCACCCGGCCTCAGCCCCGTATATTTAATAGCAATATCGGTATCCGGGCTCAAACCGGAAAGTTTGATCAAGTTGCGCGCCAGGTCATCGATTTTCAACGGTTCGCCCATCTCCAGGATAAAAATCTCACCGCCGGCGGCCATGCCACCAGCCTGGATTACCAGCCGCGAGGCTTCCGGGATGGTCATGAAATAGCGAGTAATATCGGGATGGGTGACTGTCACTGGGCCACCTTCGGCGATCTGGCGCTGGAAGGTCGGCAATACTGAGCCGTTGGAACCTAAGACATTTCCGAAGCGGACAGCAGAGAAAACTGTGGATGAGACCTGGGCGTAGCGTTGGATGATCATCTCGCTTAATCGTTTGGTGGCTCCCATCACCGATGTTGGGTTGACAGCTTTGTCGGTTGAGATGTGGATAAAACGCCTGACCTGATGGCGAACTGCAGCTTCAGCGACATTAAGGGTACCAAACACATTATTCAAGACAGCTTCGCGGGGGTTGCTCTCCATCAGTGGTACATGTTTGTGAGCAGCAGCGTGAAAGACCACCTCTGGCTGATAATCATTGAACAGTTTCTCCAATCGTTGTGGATCGCGGATCGAACCGATCTCAACTATGACGTCGATCTCCGGGTAACGTTCTTTTAATTCCAGTAGTAACTCATGAGCAGTGTTTTCGTAGATATCAAAGATCACCAGTCTATTTGGTTCGATCATTGCGACTTGACGGGCCAGCTCTGACCCGATCGACCCACCACCACCGGTGATCAACACAGTCTGATTAGACAGGTAGCCACTGACCAGCCGGGTATTAAGAACAACCTCATCGCGTGACAACAGATCGGCCAACTGCACTTCTCTCAGTTGCACACCACCAAGCTCTTCCATCCTGAGATTGCGGACATTGGGCAAGGTCAGTAACCGGCAGTCGGTCATCAGGCAGATATCATAGATACGTCGGCGCTGGTCAGGGGTAGCTGATGGGATGGCAACCACGATCTGTTCGATAGAAAGCTTATTCACCAGTTCAATTATCATGTCGGTCGAGCCAACGACTTTGACATTGTGGATGCGCATACCATGCTTGGCCTTGTCGTCATCGACACAAGCCACCGGAACCCCTTGCATAGAATAGTCGCCAACAGACATTCGGTTGATGGTCAGTGACCCAGTCTCCCCAGCACCAACGATCAGCGTCCGTCTGCGGACATCAGTTTTTGGTCTCTGGGTGATCATCTGTTTACCGTGCCGCCAATAACGGAAGGCAAAACGGGCTCCACCGATGAACACCACTAACACGAACCAGGCGACCAGATAGACTCGAATCGGTAGTCGGGAACCGGCGACATAATGAATGATCGCTGCGACTGGTACTGAGACCAGGGTGGCGTAGACAATCTGTAGCATTTCATTAGTAGAGGCGTATTCCCAGAGATTGTTATACATCCTTAAAATGACAAAGACACCGAAGTTCACTGCTGCAACGATGCCGAATAAGAAAATCCAGTCAGTGGTAACAAAGATCGCGTCCCCTTGACTGGTTCCGACAGTGGCTAATATGAAGGCAGCATAAGTAGCTACGATGTCCCAGAGAATCAGGAACACCGTCCTACCATTTAGCCTGACATTCATGAGATAGTTATCCTCGTATCCTGACCATCGCCGCCATCTGGCGGCACTTGCTA
This sequence comes from Coriobacteriales bacterium, assembly GCA_031286245.1. Lineage (GTDB taxonomy): Bacteria > Actinomycetota > Coriobacteriia > Coriobacteriales > UBA8131 > WQXZ01. The sequence continues at coordinate 3,962 of JAITUO010000048.1, read as the reverse complement.
AGCTCCTGCTCAGACATTTAATTGTAGCATGACGGTATCAGGCACTCTCGTGTTATATACCACGGTAGAGCTGACGTTAAGTATTTATGCATATTTGTCGAGGTCGTCATGGTCGAGAAGTTCAGGTTGAGTGGTGGGTAGGTCAATAGCCTATAGCTTTAGCCAAACGAAGACTCTCCGATGATCGTTGTCCCATCTTCAGTGTAGACAGGGATAGTTAAACGCTGCGCGTATTGGTATCATCAGCATTGATTGGTAGTAATTGCTCAGTCAAATAGATCATCCAAGGTTACTTCGGATTGTACAGCTGCTCGGTAGCCACTCTCAGTTAGACCGTAGGTAGTAACCATTGTTGTATGGATCGCTTTTCTCGTGTTTGTTTCAGCGAGAAAGGTTGATCTCTTTAGCTGAAGATCCTGGTCAATTTGTTTGCTTATGGAAATCGGATGCAACGAGAACTTCATTTCACATAAGTTGATTACTCCATCTTTTCGATCAATTAGCAGGTCTATCTGTACTCCAGGCCGAGCCTTTATACTCCGCCAAGTATAGACACTTGTCGAGACGCCTGAAATCCCAAGTTCGTTCTTCATTTGACTAACATGGTGCAAGCACAGTTGCTCGAAATCATGACCACTCCAAGCACGACGCCCTCCATCATCAAGTCGATTGGTCCAAAAATATTCATCTTTTGTGTTATTGTTTTCTACATACTTCAACCAAAAAAGTGAGAATAAATCGACAAGCCGATACATCACATCGTTTTTTGGTTTAGTAAAACTCATTGGTAACCTGCTTGTCGATTGATCCCGTGAAATAGAAAGTGATCTCCTCTTTGAACACCTCTTTGATTAGATACGTCTTACCAACGCGTCTTCGATCAGTAACAGCTATCAATTCCGACTTACCTGAGTTGAAGTAATGCTTCAACTCTATCTGTTCCTTTTGGCGGCCAATAATATTCATAATAGAACCTCCGTCCAAAACCATTCTTAATGTGCCACTTTTGGACGCCTGTTGCAGCGTTTTCTGCGGTTTTCGAGGAACATGCGTCTAAAACATGGCTTTTTGAGTGCTTATGGACGGGATGTCGGTTGTTGCATCGTGAATGTATTCTTGCTGTTAGTAATAGCCTGAGAGGAGGAACAGGACTCATACGATAGTCAAGCGTTACTCAGCGAGAAAATCAACTAGGCGGGTATATACCTCTTCCATCTTTTCTGAGTTGAGTGAGCCAATGTGCTTAACTAGCTTTTGACGAGGAATGGCAACAATTTTATCAAGCATGACAAAGCTATCAACCTTCAGGTCATTTTGCTCGTCTTTTGGTAAATCTACCCGATAGTCATTGCCTGTTGAATCAGTAGCATATGATGTAACCAAGCAAGTGACAACAGATTCATCGTCTGAATAACGATCTGATTGTATAATCAGAGCTGGTCGCGGTTTTGAGGCATATCCTGTTTCTGCCCCTATCCAAAGCTCGCCCCTATTCATGTAGATACCCCTCAGCAACATCATTGATATAACTTTGATACTCAGGATATAGCTTGTCAAAACTTGAGATTGAAGCAAGCGGGTTGCTGATGTCTAGTGGAATTCGCTTCTCCTTGGCTATACGAGTGACGAACATACGTACAGCATCACTTAACCCGAGGCCGTATTCGCTAGCCACTAACGAGGCTTGCTCTTTGATCTCAACCGGTACCCTCGTAGCGACTTGAATTGTTTTTTGCTTTATTGCCATTATCCACCACCTGCCACGTTTTACTTCTGTTTGCATGAATAGTCTACCATTTTGTGGCATCTCCGTCTCTCCAGAAGTGTAAAACAGTCGACGCCCCGAATCTCCACGATTCTTTCTCCTAACTTTTTTGTAAATGTGCCGAAAAAAGTGCTTGGGAATATATTAGAAACAAGTAGTGAATCACCATTGAAATGTAATTCGTTACTCATGAAATACGAATATGATTGAAGAGGCTTAATCCGATTATATGGCTTAACTAGACACCTGTCACTACTAGTTATTAGTGTCAAAAACACTTGAAACAGTTCAGTTATCTAGAGTTTTATCGGGTGATTTGCTCCCACCAAAAGTCGCTTGGAAGTATATTCCTTCTTCCTCATTGTTACAGGTAATTATGATCATCCGGTTTTCCTCATCAAAATACTGCTCAGGAGTTGAGAGATAAACTCGGTGATATGGTCTATCACCCATAGATTCGAGAAATTGTTCGTGCTCAAGTGCAGCAAGTAGATTCAATTGTTCTGCTCTTTGAGCATCCTGCAGCATAACTTGCTCAAACTCCTCCAAGCTTCCCAGTTCTCTTACAAGCTCAATCGTAGAGAGGTTTTCCAGTGGTGGATATCCAAATACTGCTCGAACCTCTGGTGGATTCAATCCGAGACACGCTGTTGGATACATGGCATTCACTCTATCCAATACTTTCTGGTAATCGGAGAGCTCGGGAAGATCTATGTTTGGATAGCAGTTGATTCTTTCAGTAAGCTGTTGTATTTGCCCGATGTTAACATCCTCAGTTTGAGCTGGCAGTTGAGAGGGCATCAAGCCAATTGCCAGTGTAAGTACAATCGAAGCCAACAGCAGTTTTTTGTACCTATGATTTGGCTCTTTTGAATTCATAATTACCATAATAATCCCCTGCACTACGTTCGTATTGATATCGTCAAACGGTAACTATTTCATAATAAGTTTTTTATTCATATACTGATAAAGCAATTTCTTATGTTGTAATACTAATACTACTCTGTCTTGTTATCAAGCGATGTCTTTCCTAAGAAATGCCACTGCTTAGCACAATAGTAATATTGTTTCATCACTTAACTAGTATCATGTCAGGAACCGACATGTCATCATGTATAATATCTAGACTTCCGCAGTTCACTGGTTTCCTACCCTAGCAAAACCACTGGTAGATAGGCATGATTAGACTAGATTGCTCTGATTGTTTGATGTGGTAGAGTTGTTAGCTTTTCTCATTTACCCCAGCCAAGACCGCTTTGATGTCCTCAAGCCTCATCCTTCTTCTTGATAGATCAATGCCAACTGAAGCGCATAACTCGTCAGACAGGTCACTGCGGTGGTCAAACAGCCACATGTTGCTGTCCTCATTAGTGCCTGACATCGCCTTCAACTCTTCGATGATTGATGAGGCGGAGTACTTAAAGCCGGTATCAAACTGGATCAGGCGAAGGATGGTCAAAGCGATAAAGCAGGTTAGGAAGTGGGCTTCGATGTGCTCTGGCGTCCAGACAAAGACCGGGCGGGCGGCGATGTCAGACTTGGTGATCTTGAAAGCCTCCTCAATGCGCATGAGCCCCTGGTAGGTGTCAATGATCTTGCCATCAGGCCAGTCAGTCTCTGAAGTGATGATCAGATAGTAGCCGTCACACTCCTCAGCTTCAGCGATGACTGCCTCGTTGAGCAGGGCTTACTGCTTGTGTCCTCAATGACGATGCCGCTCTTTTTGTCAAAGACGATGTTGTCTACGTACTTAGCAGCCCCAAAGTGTGTCGCCTTATTGTAGGCAGACGGGTTGGCCACAAGATCTAATGCCTTGGCTAACACTTCAAAGCGTTTGGCCTTGGCCCTGGCCGCATACTTTTTTGACCAAAAGGCCACAACCTTGATATCCACATCGACTTTGTCTATCACAGACCCCAAGGGGTCTCTTACTGTCACAGTCTTTGTGTCTTGGCGTGACTTGGTTTTAAACGCACCGTCAGCGCTTGTTTGGTACCCCGTATCTGTAAGCACCCATTGCTTCAATGCGGCGGGTGACTCTTTGCCCCGGATGGACTGCGAGGAGACAAAACCGTTACTGGAGTTGTCAAGTTTAGTTCAGTCAGCCCTGTAAGGATTCCTACCTTCATCATGCTGCCAATGCCAGTTTTTGATAATACATCTGCCTATAGACCTCTGGCGGATAGCCATCGTTTGT
>JAITUO010000037.1 GCA_031286245.1 Coriobacteriales bacterium | reverse complement strand
TAGAAACATATCAATCGGCAGATGACAATATCCCTGTGGGTTCTTATCGAGATAACTTTGGTGGTAGTCTTCGGCAGCATAAAAACTACCCAACATCTGGTTCTCTACCACAATCGGTTGTTGATATCGAATTGCCAGCTCAAACAGGCAGGCTTGTACAACGTCAGCATCTGAGGCTTCAGTGTAATAGATGCCTGTGCGGTACTGGCTACCGATATCGTTGGCCTGGCGGTCAATACTGGTCGGATCGATAATGTCGAAATACATGAACAGCAGCTCGTCTAAACGCAGGACAGCTTGATCATATAGACAATGCACTGTTTCGACAGCTCCGCTGTCACCGCTGCAAACCTGTTGATAACTCGGGTTGGGTATTTTTGAATTGGCATAACCAGCTCTGGTGTTCAATACACCGGGTACCAGGGAGAGGTACTTCTCCACACCCCAAAAACAACCTCCAGCCAGATAGATGTCTCTTTCCTGCAAGATCTCCTCCAATAGCAATAAAACTATCCAGCACCTCAGCTGACTGGACCGACTTTTTTGACTACTTAGGTTCAGCCAAACTCCGTAATGCGACGAATTCCATATCCGCCATGATAGCGGTCAACCACTCATCGATGGGCAACTGTTGCCAAGCTTTTTCGACGACTTGCAGCTTGGCATGTGTTTCGGGGTTCCGAGGCATGAACAGGGTACAGCAATCATCATGGGTCTGACTGGAAATAGCGAAAGTACCGATCCGTTCGGCTTGGGTAATGATCTCCAGTTTATCCAAAGCAATCAGAGGTCTGAGCACAGGTAGAGTAGCTACAGCGCCGGTAGCTAGGATGTTGTCTAAAGTCTGCGAAGCAACTTGACCAAGTGACTCCCCGGTGACTAAGGCTTTGGCTCCTTCACGCCGGGCCAGGGCTTCAGCAACAGCCAGCATCAGGCGGCGATAAAAAACCACCCGCAACGACGGTGCGACAGATTGGGCGATCAAGCGCTGATAGCTCCCAAATGCCACGATTGCCAAGCTGTCCAGACCTCCGTAAGCTTCCAGCTGCTCAGCGATCTGGCGCACCAGGTACTCGGAAGTATCGGTTGATTCCGGCCGGCCAGAGAAATGCAGCCCGATGACTGACGCGCCACGGCGCAGCAGGCGCCAGGCGGCCACAGGAGAATCGATACCTGCAGAGAGCAATGCCACTACCTTACCCGCTGATCCTACCGGCAACCCGCCGATTCCTGCCAAGGACTGTGTGTAGATGAAACTGACGCCTTCAACCATCTCTAAGTGCAGGGTGACATCGGGTGATTGCATCTGCACCTTTTTACCTGGTAAGCGCTCGTCAAGCCATCCTCCGACCAAGCGGTTCAGCTGCATACTGTCGATCGGAAAGTCAGTGTTCGATCGTCGGGAATTAACTTTGAAACTGAAAAACGGTTCACAGTCATCCATCAAGCTCAAAGCCGCCGGACAGATAATATCAAGGTCTTGAGCCAATCTCAGCCCCATCGAAACCCGCACGACCCCAGGTATATCAGCCGCAACCAATGCGGCTCTTACAGCAGTCTGGCTAGATTCTACGAGAATCAATAAGCGACCGGAAACCCGTTGCACGCGCGGGGTCCGGCCATTGAATACGCTAGCTAACCGCTGACTGATATTCTTCTGTAGCAGTTTTTCGAAATAGGACCGATTCCGGCCTTTCAGGCCGACCTCGTGGTAGTGCACCAGCACTACATGGGAATAATCTGAGGTTATCGGTAAATCAGGAGATTTCTTCGTCGAATTTCTGGTGGTCATAACCCACCTCATCGCGAGCAATCTCTTCCATGGCCAAAGACAGCGGCTTGCGTCCAGCCAACTGGGCAATCTGTGTCGCTGACTGCAGGGCCAATGCTCTGTCGCGTTGACCGCGCATCATATCGTTGATATCGCGAGCCCGCTCAGAAGCGACGGCACAGAGCAAGAAACGGTCATTGTCTGCTTTACCCAGCAGCTCGTCAATGGGAGGATTCATTAGTGACATAAATATTGCTTCTTTCTTTCAATCAATGCTGTAACGGTATTGCCTTCCGGATCAATGCTGTATCAATATTGCCTGTCGGATCACTGTTATATCAGAAATGCCGGCTGGATCGTTCAAGCGCCTTCAACCCGTATCGCTGTGATCCAGTTCAACAGATCATCGCTGGCAACACCGAGATCATCATTCACGATCACTTTTTCGTAGTCTCCGATCATATCCATCTCGATGGCAGCCGTTCTGAGCCGCTCTGTGATGGCTGAATCGCTTTCAGTTCCCCTGGTACGCAGGCGATACTCCAGCTCCGCCAGGGAAGGCGGTTCGATGAACACCAGGGTAGCCTGAGGATATCTATCCTTGATTTGCCGAGCACCCTGTGGATCAATCTCCAGGACAACGTCTGACCCATCTGCAATAGCAGCAAAAACTTCGGATTTTAATGTCCCGTAACGAGCACTGTGGACAGTCGCCCATTCGAGCAAGCCATCTTCAGCAATCAGTTCATCGAACTCTGCGTCCGAGAGGAAAACATAATCGATTCCCTCTCTCTCCCCTATGCGTGGTTGTCTGGTTGTAACCGATACAGCAACCCGAATGCCTTCCAATTGGGGCAGCACCCGAGCCAATAAGGTACCTTTACCAGCACCCGATGGTCCGGAAACTACAAAAAGCTTTCCGGCCATTTAGCCCATCACCCCAAGCGCTCAAGCAAGGCAGCTCTCTGCCTTTCACCTAGACCTTTGGCACGACGGGTCTCGGAGATGCCTAACTCTTCAAGCAACTTGGCAGCCTTGGCCTTACCATAGCCAGGCAGCGATTCGATCAGGCTGATGACCTTGATCTTATCGATAACCGGATCGTCTTTTGCAGTCAATACATCGGCAATTGGTTTCTCGCCGCTTTTGACCTGGGCGCGCAAAGCTGCACGTGCACTACGGGCTTCTTTGGCTTTTTCCAGTGCAATCTTCCGTTCTTCAGCTGATAGTTCAGGCAATGCCATGATTTCTCCTTCTCGATAGCTTACGGTTGTTGATTGTATGGTTTGTGCTGCTAAGAATCAAGCAAAACCACACTTTTTTAAGCAAATGTCATGATTTAGTGTCTTTTTTATGGGGATAAGCCCGGGTCTGTTGCAGCTTTACCCCCTGCCTAAACTTCGACTGCCTGGCGAGTCGATGGCGATCCCCTGTTGGCAGAGTACACATTCATCCGGATCCCAGGATGGGGTCTCCCGGCGCAACAGC
>JAITUO010000016.1 GCA_031286245.1 Coriobacteriales bacterium | reverse complement strand
CCACTTTTGGTACAAAAAAAGCGTGTAGTGTGCAATGCACCTTAGAATGCTCCTTGAACTATGACAATAGCAGTGCAACTGCACTAGCACTTGCTTTGTCAGAGTCAGTCAGACTTGGCACTTCCAATGTCAATCAAGCCAATCAAGCTCATAACCACCTGCTATGTCCCAAAAATTACGCGTGTGCCACAATAATGCGAAAATTTAGCACAAAATGGCTCTCACGTACGATTTCTTGTAGTGAATTCCATCGAATTTAGCCATTTGGGGGCTTATTTGGAGTAAATAGTAGCTGTTAATCGTACGTAAGCGCCATTTCGTACTATTTTATGATGATTCTGTGGCAAGGGAGCCTGAATACACGCAAGACAGCTGGGTGCGCTGCTGGGTAGCTGGGTAGGCTGGGTAGAGCTCCTGTTGCAACTTGATTACGAGACTCTGATCAAAAGAGGCAAGTCAATCGAAGCAGCGGGCAGATAATAGGTTTGTGAGACTGCGAGACTGTAGCAAGACAGAAAAGCAGCAGGGGTTGAATAGATTCGAAAACATGCTGTTCATGGAGTTTCAAGGCATCTGTCTCTGATGATAATAAAGCCTTAATTGCTATATTCGTGGTAAAAGCGATGAGTGATTGCTTCGATAACCGCTAAGATGAGATAGTAGTAATTCCAATCATGAGTTGTACCTGTCCTATGGTGTCAGAAATGGAAGAGGTATCAACATGTATGAAGAATCTTGCAAGTCTGAAGCCTCTGCAATGAGGCCAACAGGGAGGAGAGTGCATGATGGCAAACCCAACGTATGAGGAAAACCTCGAATTGATCTCTGACAGTTTAGCTTGCTTAAACGACAAGCCAGTCGCCTGCTACACCGGGTCTGCAACCGGTCCTGCCATCGAAGGCATGACTGTGGCAGAGTTCCTTGAAGACCCGATCGCCGGTGTCATGGCCAATGTCCGGTTCCTGCAGCGTTTGGCTGAAGACGCTGGTCCCATTCGTGTCATCAATTCGACAGCTCGTGCTATGAATATGGCTGTCTACATTACAATGCTCTGGAATTCCAGAGTATTAATCCCCGGAATCGATATCAGTGCGGATTCTGTATGGCAAGTCAAAGAAGAGCAGATCATCGACCGGGATGACTATGACAAGATTCTTGCCATGGGTTATACAGAGTTCGTCAATGCCGAGATCATCCCCAGAATCATCGACCTTGATTACTTAGCTAAGTATCAGAAGGTTGCTGCAGAAGGTGGCCCGATAGTCAGTCAAGCCTATGCTGAAACCGGTATTGCTGTGCTGACCGGCGCACCGTCAACGATGGTTCCATTCGAACAACTCTGCGGTATGCGCTCGATGCCGGAGTTCTTTAAGGATTGTTATAAAATCCTCGACAAACTGAAAGAAGTCTCGGACTTCATATTCGCTGAGAAATCTGCTCAGACAGAAATAGCTCTGGAGAGTATCAAGGATAATCCTGCTGTGATTGGCGGTTGGGTCGGTGGTTGGCGGACTGCTTCTGCCATGGTTAATCCGCAGATTTGGGAGACCTTGGTATGGCCTTACATGAAAGCGTCAGCTGAACAGGTCATCCGCTTTGGTAAGGTCGCTATTATGCATTTAGATTCGGATTGGAATCGCGATATCGAGCGTTTTGCAGAGCTACCAGCCGGTCAAGTAATTATCAACACCGACGGTATGACCAGCATGCCGAGAGCTCGTCAACTGTTACCCAAGCACACGTTGATGGGTGATGTTCTACCAGCACTCTTAACGGCTGGCAGCCCACAGCAAGTTACTGACTATGTTAATCGTCTGGTTAATGAGGTTGGGCCTCAAGGTTTGATTGTTTGCGCTGGTTGTGACACTCCAGTAAATGCGAAATACGAAAATCTGGTTGCCATGATCAAAGCTACCAACGACTGGAGTTGATATTTCAATAACAAACAGGTGTACCAACATGTTTGAGGTGTACTGGAAATAGTCGGCCGTTGCTAGTCGGCCTTTGCTAGCTCTGTCGAAGCTTGTTTACAATCTTGATCTACAAACAACAAGAATTCCAGTGATTCAAACACTAACACTTGACTTCTATGCAACTGTATTGCCTATAAAGTGGCAATCCTGGGAATTTCGGAGTTTCTGCCGTAAAAACGCCCTCATGTATGGTTGTTTGGCTGGTTTTGCACGATCCGGTTTTCTCCACAATTTAAACGTGCTGGTAGATGAGTTGAGGCAGAATTCTATATGTGTGAAATCGATAGAGAACTATACATGAGAGCCTTTTCACGGCAGAAACTCCGAAATTCCCAGGATTTGTCCGGGATTGACAGTTTGAAGGCTCCACACTTTCAAAGCCTCCACTGATGGCACCTTACCAGTGGCAATCACCTCCATCAAACGCTAAGATGATGTTGAGTAATTGACACAGGCATCGATGCATGGTTTCCGCTATGATATCCGTTCATTGCTCGTGGGCAGTAATCGGGGAAAAATGACACACAAGGAGTTCTTTGTATGATTGGACCATTATTACTGGCCATCCTGACGCCAATCATCGGGGCATTCATTCTGCCGGCGGTGGGCAAGTTGTCAGAGAAACTGAGGGACATCCTGGCGCTGCTGTTCGTCATGACTGCTTTTTTCTGCTCAGCAGCCCTCCTTCCATCCGCATTAGCAGGCAATCCAGCATATATCGGTTTTACTCTGCCCCTGGGGATGAGCTTCGGTTTTTTGGCTGACAACCTGGCTGTCTTCATGGCCATGATCTCCTCCTTCGTAGGTGGGGTCATCGTCTTCTATTCGGTCACCTACATTGACGACAGCCCGCATAAAAGTGAGTATTACCTGATGGTAACGCTGTTTTTGGGCGCAATGATGGGCCTGGTCTACTCCACAAATCTCATTTTTATCTATGTCTTTTGGGAGATCTCAGCGATCAGTTGTTGGCGCTTGATCGGTTATTACCGCGAGCCGGAAAACATCATTCGTGCGGATAAGGCCTTTTTGGTTACTGTTTTCGGAGCCTTGGTGATGCTGGTCGGGTTCATCTTTATCTACACTGAGAGTGGGACTTTCGACTTGACGAAAATGACTGGCACAGAAATCAGCAATGTGACAGTCACTTTGGTGCTGTTTGGGATTTTCTCAAAATCCGCTACCTTGCCATTGCACACCTGGTTACCGGATGCCGGCGTGGCACCGGCCCCAGTCACCTCACTGCTGCATGCTGCGGTGCTGGTCAAGATCGGCATCTATGCATTCGCTCGCTTGTTTCTTTTCACCTTCCCCTTAGGTGATATCTGGCACATCATCGTGCCGGCGATAGCTGCCGCCAGTGCTTTGGTGTCCGCTGGAGCAGCTCTGCTGGAAAACGATTTGAAACGCATTATCGCCTACTCTACTGTCAGCCAGATTGGCTTTATCTTTTTGGGCCTGGCGTCTGACAGCAAACTGGGTGTAGCTGGTGGATTGTTGTATATCTTGATGCACAGCCTGGCTAAAGGTGGGCTTTTTCTCTGCGCGGGAATCATCGAGCACAATGCCAAAACCAAAGATGTCCGTAAATTGGGCGGTCTGATCAGGACCATGCCGATCACTGCAATCTGCTTTTTGGTCTGTTCCTTCTCAGTGATGGGACTGCCCCCCTTCGGTGGTTTCTTCAGTAAGTTCATGGTTATCAGCGGGTCGATCAATGCCGGCAGCCCCTGGATCTCAGCAGTCTTTGTCGTCGGTACATTGATGACCATCCTGTACCTGATGCGCGCTTTCTACCTGGTGTTTTTGGGCCAACCGAAAAGCGATGCCCGTGAGGGCTCACGCTCGATGGTCGCCAGTGTTGTCGGATTGGCAGTCTTGTCACTACTGGGCGGACTGCTGATCTTTTATCCCTCGTTTTTCGTGCAAAGCATCGTGGCACAGATTGGCTGGATACCGCTATGAAAGACTGGATGCTATTACTCCCTATTCTGATCCCAGTCAGCGGAGCGCTACTGGTCTTTTTAATGCCGAAAGATAGCCGTGCCTTGCAGCGCGTGCTGGCCATGCTGTTCTCAGCTGCCGCCCTCGGCATGACAATCATCCTTTACGGACGCCAGATGGCTTTCAACCTGGCGTGGGCTGGCTTCGGCATCGACTTCAACCTCAAGCTTGACAGTTTCAGCTCATTTATCATCTTGGTTGCAGCATTCACATTCTTAACGGTGCTTTATTCAGTTATATATATGGATAAGAACCGGCGGGAGCGGCTGTTTTATGGGTTTACGCTCCTGACATCGGCCTTCGTCAGTGGAGCCATGCTGGCTGACAACCTTGTAGTGATGTTGTTTTTCTGGGAAGGCCTGTTAGGTTTACTGTTTGGCATGATCATGGTTAACGGTAACAAAGCATCTTCGACTGCCATCAAAGCCCTGATCATTAACGGCACTGCAGACCTCTGTCTGATCTTCGGTGTCGGTATCACCTTCTGGCAGGCTGGCAGCCTGGACATGGGGGCGATCAACTTACCGCTCAAAGATTTCTGGCCGAGCCTTGCCTACATCCTGATGATGATCGGCGCTATCGCCAAAGCCGGGTCGATGCCCTTTCATTCCTGGATCCCGGATGCAGCTACCGATGCACCGCTACCGTTTTTAGCATTTATTCCTGCAGCTCTGGATAAGATCTTGGGTATCTACCTTTTAGCCCGCCTGAACCTGAGTATCTTTTTAATGCTGCCTGGCTCAAACCTTTCGCTGGCTGTGATGGTCATCGGAGCCTGTACGATAATCCTGGCTGTGATGATGGCTTTGATCCAGAAGGACTATAAAAAACTCCTGGGTTATCACGCCATCAGCCAGGTCGGTTACATGATCTTAGGTATTGGCACGGCTCTGCCGATCGGTATCGTTGGCGGCATCTTTCACATGATCAACAATGCTTTGTATAAAAGCTGTTTATTCTTTACTGCCGGCTCGGTGGAG
>JAITUO010000012.1 GCA_031286245.1 Coriobacteriales bacterium | reverse complement strand
TCAGCTCCCGGACGACGTCTGGTGGCTTTAATCTCACGCTTACCGTCAGCTTCCTTCATGTTGATTCTCGTCAGTCTTGCTCTATTGGTATTTGGGTTGGTCATGGGTTTCTCCGCATCATTTGTAACTGGCAAGACCGGTACCGAACAATTGGCCGACCAATTGGGTTTCGCTTTAATCGGCTTGATCTTGGTGGGATTGTTACTTGTTTTCACTCGTCGGTTATTCAGTCAGCAGCGTGAGATATGGTTCTGGTTTGTGACAGTGATTTGGCTGGCTGCTCTGGTCTGTATGATATTGGTTTTTGTACCGGGATTAGGTGTCCGTGTCAATGGGGCAGCCCGTTGGTTGAACCTGCCATTGTTGCCGAGTTTCCAACCTTCTGAGTTTGCAAAAGTCGCCTTGATCTTGTTCGCAGCAGCCAGTTTGGAGCGGATTCGGGTCGATGGATCCAGACTGTTGGGATGGGTGTTGATAGTTACCTATGCTTTGCTGATTGCCCTGACCTTATTGCAAAACGATTTAGGATCAGCCATGTTGATGCATATCGCCCTGCTGGCTGTGATGTTTTTTGGTGAAATGCCTTTGCTTGAGCGGGGCTCAAAAGCGCTGTTCAGTATCCTGCCTTTGACTGTCATGCCACTGGTGGTATTGGCAGTGTCGTACCTGATGCCGTCCTTCAGGCAGAACCGTTGGGCGGGATTCCTCAATCGGCTTGACTCATTGCAAGCTCTTCAGGCTATTCCTGATCAGCCCCGCAACGGGTTTTTAGCACTGGGGGACGGTGGTCTGACAGGATTAGGTTTCGGCCTGTCGAAACAGAAGTATTTCTACCTTAGTTTTCCAGATTCTGATTTCATTTTCGCCATCATCGGTGAGGAGTTAGGGTTGATAGGAGCATCAATAGTCATATTACTCTTCATCCTGTTTGCCTGGTTCGGCCTGAGAATCGCCAGTAAAGCAGCCAGTAATCTGGGCAAGATGATGGCGGGGGGAGCGACATCGATCATTGTCGCTCAAGCTCTGGTCAATATCGGCGGAGTGTCAGGTGTTTTACCGCTGACTGGGAAACCGCTACCTTTCTTCAGTATGGGCGGTTCGTCGTTGATCGTGACTTTGATTCTGGTGGGGGTGATATTGTCGGTGGCATGGTTTGATAGTGCTCAGGAGTCAGCTATCCGCCGCCGTGATGCCTTTAAGTTGGTTGAAGGAGGTTACCAGTCTTATCAACCGATTCGCCAAGAGAGTTCTCGAAGCTTGAGGACTAGCCGGCCTGTCGGCGTTCGACACTAAATCTCTGCTGAAGAAAAGCGGTGATGCAGATGAGGCTCAGTCAAGACCAGATAATATCCCTGCTAAAAGCTGAGCCGCTGGTAGCACCTAAGGATCCAACCCAAGTCATTGAGTCAATGGTCTGGGATTCGCGGCTAGTGAAGAAACAGGGAGCTTTTCTTGCGCTGCCTGGTGAGCAGGTCGATGGCAATGACTACTTGGGCCAAGCCATTGAAGCTGAAGCCAGCCTGCTGATCGCCAGCCGCCAGCCTGACGCAGAGGTGATAGCAGCAGCAGCCAGCTCAGGTATTGGTCTGGTTAAAGTCGCTGATTCGCAATGGGCGCTTGGTGAAATCGCTTTATACTGGCGCAGACTTTTGCCGGTTCGAGTTGTAGCTGTCACTGGCTCTTCAGGTAAGACTTCGACCAAAGAACTGGTCGGTGCGGTGCTGGTCAGGCGTTATCGCACTCAATCCAACCCCGGAAATTATAATAATCTGATTGGACTACCCGCCACAATATTGGATTGCCAGACAGAGACAGAGCTGCTGGTGCTGGAGATGGGTATGCAAAAACATGGCGAGATCACCCGGTATTCTGAGATCTCGCAGCCAGAGGTAGCTGTATTCACAAACATCGGCCTGGCTCATTTGGAACTGCTGGGCAGCCAAGACTCGATTGCCGAAGCCAAGGCTGAGCTGCTATGGGCTCTGCCTGACAATATGGGAGTAGCAGTGCTTAATGGCGATGACCCATACTCCAGTTATTTACTGGAAACCAGTAAGGCCAGGCAACGTGGCATCCAGGTCATTTATTACGGGCTTGACCAGAACAATGCAGTCCGGGCTGAAAATGTCAGTTTCGATATCAACGGGTGCCCCGAATTCGATGTTTTGCTGTCGGACGGTCAGCGCCAGACTGTCAAGCTGCAAATGCCGGGTGAGCATAATATTTCAAATGCTCTGGCCGCTGCAGCTGTCGGTGAGTTATTCGATGTATCACCTGCAGACATCAAGTTTGCCCTGGAGTCCAGTCAACCATTAGCTTTACGCCAACAGACTATCGACTTACCAGGTGGAGCTACTATCTTAAACGACTGTTACAACGCCAATCCCGGATCGATGCGTGCAGCATTACAAGCTTTACAGATCATGGACACAAACCGACCTCATATAGCCGTTCTCGGCGATATGCTGGAGCTGGGCGACACCGAAGCAGATTTGCATCGAGAGATTGGTGAGGTAGCAGCCGGATCCGGACTCAGCTTGCTGGTTACAGTCGGCCAACGTGCAAAACAGACTGCAGCAGCCGCCAGAGCTTGTGGTATGCAAGCTGAGAGTGTGCAGAAGACAGACGACTGGCAGGAAGCTGTCACAATACTGCAAAGCGAACTCTATCGTAATCCGATTATACTGGTAAAGGCCTCGCGCTCAATGGCTTTGGAACGCATTGTCGAGGCTTTGTTGGAGCAATAATCGAACCGACCCAAGGAGTGTGGCGCCCGAGTGACGACCCAGCTGGGTAACAGTGACTTTATCCCGTTGATCTTCGCCGCAGACATCAATGTCTATAGTTTGGCAC
>JAITUO010000098.1 GCA_031286245.1 Coriobacteriales bacterium | reverse complement strand
GATAAACTGACTTGACTTTGCCAGAAGCAAATCTTCATCAGTCACGCGTCAGGATATCTCACTCCCATTTGGGCGCTGCTACGGGAGGCATTGGTAGGGTCGTAGATTCTCTTTAAGGTAGCGTCGACATCGACGCTTTATTGTGAAGGAGTGGGGTTGCTATCTTGGTTGAATGTCATTGAATGAGTACCTGACGCTAGCAGCGAATAAAGAAAAAAAGTGACCGTCTAGCAGCGTAATTGGGCAGCCCAAGTTATGAAGTTGTTCAATCCTGGGTGGATGAGGCGTAAAATGTTGGTTAGACCAAACAGCGATTGTGCCATTTATAGAATCGGAGAAAAACTAAACAGGCCAGAAGCTATGAAACGGCTTCTGACCTGTAGAATTTTTGGTTGCGGGGGGAGGATTTGAACCTCCGACCTCCGGGTTATGAGCCCGACGAGCTACCAGACTGCTCTACCCCGCGATTTGCGAGTTTATAGGGTACCCTTTTTGACGCTGTCTGACAAGCCTGATTTGCGAGTTTTTGTGTAAACTTGGCGGCAACCTCAGCACCAGGCAGACACCAGGCATATACCAGGCAGACACCATGCAGACAAACAACGAGTTTCAGACCAGGCCGACCTGGTCTTCTCCCCACTAAAAGCGCTGCTACAGCAGGCATCAACTCTGTGGATGGTTCCTGAAAACTTGTTTGATGGTCTTGATAGCCGAGGTGATGCCGTAGAAAATGACCAGGATTTCGAGCCGACCTAAGGCCATACCGAACATCTCGACAATCAAAGCAGCGGAGTTCATGTCGGCGGTGGTCAGTCCATTGCTGATACCGATAGTGCCGAGAACTGATGTGAATTCGAACATCGCATCGAAAAGTGGGCAGCCGGCTGTTAAGGTTAAAAGCAGGGTGCCGATGATCAAGGTGCACATATAGCAGGCGATAAAGCCAAAGGTATTGGCAATCAAAGCATCATCGATGGGGATTTTGCCGCGCACCCCGTTGTAAGTCGGGACGGCTGTGCGTATGGCAGGCGACACTCTTTTATGGATATTCTCACGGGTAATGCGGATGATGAAATACAGACGGGAAAGCTTGATTCCACCAGAGGTCGATCCAGCTGAGCCGCCTACGACCATCAGGATCATCAGAAGCCCAAGTGCGAATGGTGGCCAGGCTGAGTAATTCGCAGTTGAGTATCCGGTGGTGGACAGCACAGTGACTACTCCAAACAGCGATTCGCGAAAGCCTTGACCGGGTCCACTGTCTGAGCCTGCAGCCAGAGTGATCGCAATCAATGGTACAAACAGGACTAACATCACTAACATCATCCGCAGCTCGGTGCTTCGGAAAACCTGCTTCAGCTTGCCTTTTGTCAGAAACAGCAGGACGGCGAAATTTGCTGCGCCCAACAGCATCAAAACGACTGTGACAATTTCAATTGGCAGGCTGTTGTAACCTCCAAGTCCGCCAGACAGTGTTGAGTAACCTGCGGTCGAGACAGCCGACATGGCATGACAGACAGCATCAAACAGTGGCATGCCAAAGAAGCAATAAAGCAGGATCCCTGATACCAAAAACACACTGTAGATCATAAAGATGAAGCGGGCTGTCTGTCTGAGGCTGGGCATCAGCCGGTCAATATGGCCTTCGGCGCTATATAGTGACATTGATCCTTTACCCTGGATAACTATCACCATCATCAAGACAAAACCAACGCCGCCACAAAACTGCATAAAACTACGATAGAACAGGAATACCTTGGGTAGAGTAGCCACTTCCAGGATATTCATTCCTGTTGTCGTCCAGCCGCTGACCGACTCGAAGAGAGCTTGAATCAAGTCGAGTTGCCCAGTGATCATCCAGGGCAACGCTCCGATGGCAAACCCATATATCCAGACGAATAACACTGGCAAGCTGCTGCGCTGCAGTGGGGACTCCCACTCGAATACGATATCATCCCGCTGCTGAGTCAGTGCACAGATAATCAATCCTATAACGATAGAAAAACCAGTGGGGAGAAGAAAAGCTGGCGCATAGATTGCTTCTTCAGGGTAAAACGGTAGCACCCATAAAGGACCGGTGAGTAGCACTCCGACAAGCAAGATCAGCTTGCCATACATGCTGCCATTCAAAAAGAAAGACCGAATGGCCTTCATCTGTAGGCCATTCCTGGAGAAAAAATGGCTTTCATCTACGAGCCAGCTTTTGGTATGAATCGGCCACTGTAGACCTATCAGCTACCAGCATGAATGCCTCTTATCGGCCAGTCAGTTCGCGGATCGCTGCTGGCTCATCCTCGTCAGAGGTCACCATCAGCAAGACATCATCGGCTTTAACCTGGGTATTTCCACGGGCGATGATACTCTCATCATCACGGATGATGCAGGCGACGATCACCCGTTCTGGCAGATCGATCACACGCAAGGTCTTATCCACAGCTGGAGAAGTATCAGGAATATGAACCTGCGAGACTTTGATGCGCTTACCACCAACAGTCAGCATGGTTGACATCTCGTCGCGGAAGGCTTGCTCTTCAAGGCTGGAAGCAACCATTGAGGCAGCGCAAACCACCGAATCGATGCCCATGTGGTAGAAGAAGTCGGTTTTTTTGGGATCAGCAATCAGGGCGACAGTCCGCTTGACTCCATACTTCTTTTTGCATAATTCACTGATCACCAGGTTGTCGGTGTCCTTATCTGTCAGGGCGATTGCGATATCAGCGTTGTAGATATTGGCGTCTTCCAGGACAAAAGGCTTGGATCCGTCACCATTGAACACTGTCAGCTTTTCGATCTCTGCCAGTTCCAGACACTTCTCGTTGTCATCATTGATAGCTGTTACCGAATAGCCCTTTTTAATCAGCGAGTTGGCTAAAAAGCGAGTCTTCTTAAAACCGCCGATTAAAAACACACGGGGCTTCATTTCGCACCGTCCTCGGTAGCTTGTTGTGGTGCTTG
>JAITUO010000135.1 GCA_031286245.1 Coriobacteriales bacterium | reverse complement strand
TAAACGCCTAAATACAATTGAATTCCATTGTATTTAGGCGTTTACGCGGTAAAACCCACTACACAAGTCCACTTTTGGTACAAAAAAAGCGTGTCGCGTGCAATGCACCTTAGAATGCTTCTTTAACTATGACAATCCAAGTGCAAACACAGTTGCACTTCTATTGTCATAACCACCTGCTATGTCCCAAAATCACGCGCGTGCCATAATAATGCGAAAATTTAGTACAAAATCGCGCTCACGTACGATTCTGGGCTGAAATCAGAGCGTTAAAGCCCCTGAAATGGCTAAATTCGATAGAAAACATCACTGCAAATCGTACGTGAACGCGATTTCGTACTAATTTATGATGATTCTGTGGCAAGGGAGCCTGAATACACGCAAGCGGCTTGATTGGCGCTATTGGCGCGATTGGCTGCTTGGCTTACTATTGTGGCTTGATTTACCAGATGACACTGCTATGATTTGCCAATAGTGAGGTCAGCACATAAATCTGCAAGTTGAGATTCCTATTCAGTTGAGAAACAGTGCACGTTGGACGCTGATTATGAGTATTGGCAATGTGGTTTTAAGTGCTGCCATACAGAGGATTCGGACATAAGACATATCTACTCCGGTCGGCGGCTATAGCCGTGTCGAGGTCTGGCTTTACAGGGTGGGAAAGCAGCAACGCTGTTTCCTGCTTTTTTGTTGCACCAAAGACATGGCTTTTGAGTGATATGCCAATAAAAAAAGGAGTCAAAATGGCTACAGTAAGCCTGCGTACCGTTGGTTTGGTCAAGCGTTTTGGAAAAGTTACTGCTCTGGACGGTATCGATCTGGAAGTCTCTGAAGGTGAGGTATTCGGATATATCGGGCCGAACGGAGCTGGCAAGACGACCACTATCCGAGTGTTGCTGGGCATTCTGAAAGCAACTGAAGGCAGTGCTGAGGTCTTTGGCATGGACGCCTGGAAACAAGCAGTTGAAATCCACGGTCGGATTGCCTACGTACCGGGAGATGTCAGTTTATGGCCTAATCTGACCGGTGGTGAGGTTATCGATCTACTGGTCAGTCTGCGCAAAGGTGGAAAGCAGGATCTGGCATACAAAAACCGGCGCGAGACGTTGCTGATACGTTTCGATCTCGATCCATCCAAAAAATGTCGCACCTACTCTAAGGGTAATCGCCAGAAAGTGGCATTGGTAGCCGCTCTGGCTTCCGATGCTGATTTATACATTCTCGACGAACCGACCAGTGGATTGGATCCTTTGATGGAATTAGCTTTCCAGGAGTCCATTCTGGAATTGAAAGCTTTAGGCAAGGGAATCTTTTTGTCCAGCCACATTATGTCTGAAGTGGAAAAGCTGTGCGACCGGATTGCAATCATCCGATCAGGCCATTTGGTAGAAACAGGAACTCTGGCAGAGCTCAGGCATCTGACCAGAGTGCCAATGCAGATCTCAACCGAGCAGCCAATAATCGGTCTCGAACAAATTCCCGGTGTCCATGATATCAGCCAGGGACCGGATAGCTTGTCATTCCAAGTCGACTCTGGTGAGGTCGCAAGAGTTATATCTTTCATCGCACCATTCGGAGTCATCAAGATGGAAAGCGCTCCGCCCACCCTCGAAGAGTTATTCAAACGGGTTTATGACATCTGAGGAGGTTGCTGACCATGCAAGGATTATTTAGCAATTCATTAAGGCTTGTCTTCTTGATGCTCAAGCGTGAGCGAATGGTGTCGACAATCTGGTTGATAGCATTGACGTTATTCTCAGTTTTGCTGGCATACGGCATGTCAAAAGGTTTCGATGATCTCGCTCGTAGCGCCTTGGCTATCACATTAGATAATCCTGGTATTGTGGCAATGATGGGCCCAGTCTACGGAGCAGAGAATTACACCATTGGAGCCATGTATGCCAACACCATGCTGTTATGGGTTGTTATCGGAGTTTCAGTAATGAATATCTTACTAGTAGTCCGTCATACCCGATCAGACGAGGAACGCGGACGTTTGGAAGTCGTCCGCTCACTACCAACCGGACGTCTGGCAGTATTGAATGCTTCACTGATCACTGCGTTGCTGATTAACTGTCTGTTGGCTTTGATGATCGGCCTGGGCATTACAGCTTTGCGAATCGCTGGTATGGGTTTGGCAAATTCGATGCTTTATGGAGCATCTCTAGGCATTATCGGCTTGCTTTTTGCGACAATCGCTGCTTTATTCAGCCAGTTCTCTGCCAACTCGAATGGAGCGATTGTCTATTCATTTTTAGCTCTTGGTGTTTTTTACCTACTTCGCGCTGCTGGAGATATCAACAATGAACTTGCCTCACTAGTCAGTCCACTGGGCTTAGTCCTGCGTACCCAGGTTTTTGTTGAGAATCATTGGTGGCCTATACCTATCCTGGTTGTTGAATGCCTGATCATTATGGGCGCAGCTTTTGTATTCAATGCACAGCGCGACATCGACCAGGGTTTTATTCCAGCCAGACCAGGACGGTCAAAGGCATCACAATGGCTGTTGTCGCCTTATGGCCTGGCTCTCCGCCTGGTGCGGGGGAACTTTGCTGTCTGGTTGGTTGTGGTGTTTTTACTAGGAGCCTCTTATGGTTCGATCTTAGGTGATATCGGCACATTCATCGCCGAAAGCCCACTTTATCAACAGTTGATTGGCACCAGTGACCGCTTTTCTGCTGCCATGATGTTTACCACTATGGTGAATCTGATCGGAGCTTTGGTCTGTCTGGTTCCGGTTTTATCTATCAGCCTACGTCCTTTGGCTGAGGAGAAGGACGGGCGCGCAGAACATGTCCTGGCTCGTTCAGTTTGAAGGTTCAATTACCTGGGATCTTTTGTCATCCTGGCTTATGTCTCCAGTGTCTTGCTTCTGTTATCTGCTTCGACTGGGTTGTACATTGCCGGATCTATTGTCATGGACGAAACTGTCAGTTATACCGAACTGCTCAAAGCCAGTTTGGTCTATTTACCTGCCCTTTGGGCTTTAATTGGCGTTGCAGTATTTTTGGTTGGCTTGTTGCCAAAAGCTGCAACAGCTATCTGGGGCTATGTCGGTTTCTCTTTCTTCGTATCATTGGTCAGTAGATTTCCTGGCATACTTCCAGAGTGGCTTGTGAAAGCCACTCCATTCACTCACATTCCAAAACTACCTGTCGACGAGATGAACATCAATGCTATCGCTGTCTTAACTGTTATCGCTATCATAATGACAGTCATCGGTCTATTGCTCTACCAGCGGCGGGACTTAACTGTCTGAGTAATTGGTAACACCTGATCGGTTTCTGGTAGAGTAGAGAACGACAAATTCATATGGTCTGTATGTGCCATATGTAAGCAAGCTGTCAGCGAGGGAGGCAATCATGCAATGTAAAGGCTGTGGTCGAGAAATTGCCGACGGCTCGAGCTTTTGTTTATACTGTGCAACCGACCAGGATATCCCTGAACCACGAGCACCGCTTGAACCGCCAGAACCGACTCTGTTGCCATCAGATATGCTGCTGTCTGGGTCAGGAGCGGCTTTTTTTAGTCAGCTAGAACCTTATGGAATTGACAGGGAGCTTACCAAAGACAGAGGTCAACAACAATCTACAATGGTAAGCACCAGGCAAGCAGCTGCCGATTATCCTCCATCTGAACCTGACAGAGGTACATATCAACAACCTCGACAGCGATCGGTTTCTCTACCGGCTCAACAGCCAGTTGTGCCAATACCGCCGCCACCGAAAACATCGACCAAGGTCGTCTCCACAGGCCAACAAAGCCAACAAGCTGCTGCTCCATTACCACCTACTGCGAGCTCGGTTGCATTGCCAGCACAACAGCCGGCAGTACCATCACCACCGCCACCAAAACCATCGACCAAGGTCGTCTCCACTGCTGAAGACTTCAGACAGGCCAGTGCTCCAGGTCAAGCCAAGCCAACTCAACGCCTGCCTACCCCCACTTATCCAAGTCCTGGCCAGACTAGCCTGCTGAGGACAATTATCTTTATCATCGCTCTGGCGGTTCTGATAGCCAACTGCAATCTGTTCTCGACATTCCTGTCAGGGCTCTGATCTGGCGGGGTGATTATTACCAGGCTAATTGGGGGATTAGCGGTATTTTTAGAGTAAAAAGCATGTTCACTGCATGTTTGGAGTATAGTTAGCAGGTGTATACATCAATCAGGAATGGAGGAAACGATGTTAAGTGTCAGAGACAACTTCTTGCGACTGGCAAACCGGGAAGTGCCTGAGTATGTTCCCGAGTACAGCATGATGTGGGGGTTCAATATGCCACCACAACTGTTCGGCCAAATGAATCCTGACGGGACTGGAGTCACCATCTTTGGTGTCGAAAGGGTCAAGCCTAGTGGTGTTTTGGATGTCCCGATGCCTAAGACGCACGATTTTATCCTCAATGACATCACCAAATGGCGGGATGTCATCAAAGTGCCAGACCTTGGTCTCGATGAATCTGCTTGGCAGGCCATGGCTAAAGAGGCCAATGATCACCGCAATCCTGATCTGCCCTTTGGTGGCTCGACCAGCATGGGCTTTTTCCAAGATTTGGTCGGTTTCATGGGATTCACCGATGGTCTGATGGCCTGCTTCGAAGAACCGGACGAGGTGAAGGAGCTTTTGAACTACCTCTGTGATTTTTATACTGGAATGGCCAAGAAAATGGTCGAGTACTACAATTTGGACTATGGTTACTTTGGCGATGATATCGCACATGAGCGCAACCCATTCTTGTCGCTGGAGATGTTTAAGGACATCTTCGCACCAGTCTGGCGGCGTTATTACTCTGTCTTCGTTGAGGCTGGACTGCCCTGTGGCCATCACAACTGTGGGCATTTCGAGCTCTACCTTGATGAGTTGATGGACATGGGTGTCAGTTTCTGGGATCCTGTCCAGCGTTCCAATGATGAAGCAGCGATCAAGGCCAAGTTTGGTACCAATATGGCGATGTGCAGTGGTGGAATGGATGTCCGCATGATGCCGGATGGCACCACCGAAGAGGAAGTCCGTGTCCTGATGAAGGAGTACATGGATCTAATGGCTCCTGGTGGCGGTTTTGCGCTCTTTGAATGGGATCCGGTGGGTATGGTTTCTTTCACAGAGGCAGAGATCGAACGGGCTGGTTGGGCATTTGATGAGTTCAAGAAGCTGCGTTTCGACTATTATTGATCCTTCTGTTTTGAGTTGTCTGAAACAGAGCATCGCAAGCTTAGTTAATAACGCTGGCAGCCTGTCATTTGGCAGGCTGCCAGCAGTAATATATGCTGGAAGATTACGGTTAGTGAGCCAGGGAGTAATATGTGCGATGCATAAACTGTGAAAATGAGATCGCTGACGGTTCAACCATCTGCTGGCATTGTTGGAAAGACCCAAATGTCCGTCAACCAGAGGAAGCGGAGGCTTCACAGACTCTGCTATGGCCGGAAAACGAGTCAAAGCCTCAGGTCGAAACGCAGACCGAACAGGGGCCACAGCTGGAATCGCAGTCCGAACAGGGGCTGCAGCCAGTAACTCCAGTTACCTTGGAGCTTCCTCCACCGACAACAGCCACTCCGGAAAGCACATCGCCAAGACACAGCGTCAATCCGCGCCTTCCTATAACGATAGAGCAGAAGAGTCCGGCGCCCCAAAAACCTTCTGCCAGGAAAACCCCCATCTCCACCTGGACCTGGGGTATGGTTATCACACTCGCAGCAATGATTCTAGTCTTGTGTGGCTGTTGCAGTTATTGTGCGAACCTCTACCTCTCCTGAAACGGATGAATTGGCCTAAAAAACTCGACCAGGCTGCTTGTGTACCCACGCCAGAGGGTAGATTATCTTAAGACATAATGTAACCAACTCTTTTGCTCCTCATTCCGCGCGCTATTAAGCATTTCCTGGAAATTTCGGAGTTTTTGGCCAAAAAGAGCCCTCATGTATAGTTCTCTATCGGTTTCACACCTATGGATTTTTGGCTCAACGCATCTACCAGCACTTTTAAATTGTGGAGAAAACCAGATCTGGCATTTTTGGCCAAACAGCCATACATAACGCCCCTTTTTGGCCAAAAACTCACGAATTCCCAGGATTGCAACTTTATAGGCTATACAGCCGCGTAGAAGTCAAGCAAACGAGACAAAATCAATGAAATTCTAGTTGATTTGTGACTCTATAGTTCAAGTAGGAGTTACGAATTAGGGAGGCGCAAGCCTACCGCCTTGCGCTCGTCGGTGGCAAAGCCACGGCAGCACCGCCTCGACTAGATACACTCAGGCTCCGATGCCAAAACTGTTGCTTTGAGATAGGTGGCTATCGGGGTATACTTGAAAGCAGCCTCATTCTTGATCCGGTCTTTTTTTGATGGACCGACATGCGTACCTAGGGGCCTTAGGATTCCGTGTTGTACAGGTATCCTCCTGCTGTTGTGGAAGCTGGAAAACACGGTGCGGGCACCCACCTTTATCGAGGTGGGTTCATCCTACCCGGATCCAAGGATGGGGTGACGGTAATTACACCTCCGAGCTGCTGATGCAGTTCGGAGGTGTTTTTGCTACACTACTGAGGTTGCACACAAACAACTCCAACAGCTTGGATATCCTTGGAAGCAAGACAGGCAAGATAGAGTCTGATCACCCAGGCAAGGCGGACAAATCAAAACTATGTGCAAGAGGAGATGTAACAAGATATACCATCACTAAGGAAGGGTCTGATGTCACTCAACGCACCAACCGGTACTACTGACCTGCTACCTGAAATGGCTGCTAAATGGCTGGCCATGCAAAACAAGGCTGCTGAGGTCTTCTCCCGATATGGATATCTACCAGTCGAAACACCGACTTTCGAGCAGCTGGACGTTTTTGTACGTGGCATTGGTGAAGCCACTGACGTGGTTGGCAAAGAGATGTTTTTAGTACACTCGCAGCATAGTATCAAGGAAATAAGCCAAGGACGAGATGTGCCGCCGAAAGATACATTGGCTTTACGCCCTGAGGGGACGGCTGGAGTCGTGCGGGCGATAGTCCAACAGTCGCTGGTACCGCCTGGTGCCTCGGCGTTAAAACTGTACTACGCTGGGTCGATGTTCAGGTATGAACGGCCTCAAAAAGGACGGTTACGTGAGTTCCATCAGATCGGTGCTGAGATCATCGGAGCAGCCGAACCGACAGCTGATGCCGAAGTGATCGAAATGCTGATGAGCTTTTACATCAGTTTGGGCATTCCAGCCGAATCG
>JAITUO010000077.1 GCA_031286245.1 Coriobacteriales bacterium | reverse complement strand
CCATACTGGCTGAGCGGCGAGCCCGGCTGGCTGATTTTGAGCAACACCTGACTGCTGAACAATCACTGGCAAACCAGACGAAAGCCGAAGTTGATAAGCGTGTACGTCTGCTGGATGATCGCCGAGCCGTCTTGAATCATGAGCGTGAGCGGACAACAGTCATCCAAGCTGAAACACGGGCTTTGGAAGAGATCGATCGCGCCTTTGAAGCCGCCAGTCCGGCTCTGACCTGGGTGAAGGAAAACCGGGAGCGTTATACCGGTGTGATTGGACGGGTCTCAGAGTCGTTAACTGTCATCGAAAATGTCAAGTTACCCTTCAAGCTGGATACCAAGGCATTGGAGGCACTGGTCGAGCGGCTGTTGGGTGCTGACCTGTATCTATTGTTGGTTGAGGACTATACAGCAGTCCGTTTAATCGCTGAAGCGATCACCAACCACCACGGTCAAGCCGGAGAACTTGCCCTGATGCCTCTCGAACACTCCATGTTGGCTGGCGAACATAGCCGCTCTCCGCGTGGCCACCGCCTACTGGACTACCTAAACTATCCAGCAACCCAGACAACAGCCATCGAAGCCTTGCTGGGTGATGTCTATCTGGTTGAGACCATAGCTGAGGCTCAGAAATGCCAGTTGCGCGATAAGGTTGGTGCACGCTTTGTCACCCCTAATGGTGCTGTCGCCTGGCCGAACGGTAAACTGACTGTCGGCATCCAGCTATCCGATGTAGACTCAGTACTGGAGCGTCATCGCCGGATAAACCTCTTGGACAGTGAGCTGAAGACAGCAACTGAATTGCTGGCAGAAGCTGAGCTGGAGCTATCCAAAGCGGAGAAGCTATTACTTGATGTCCAGGCAGAAGACTTCGAGATTGCCAAACGAATTGCCAAGCTGTCTGGTGATGCTGATGCCACGCGCGAAGAAGTCGGTCGGATCGAAGAATCATTGACCCAATTGTTGTTTAAGAAGGAGGGTAATGAGCGCCGGCTGGCTGATGTCTCCGCCCGCCGTCAGACCTCAGAACCTTTGATAATTGAATTGATTGACCGCATTAATGAGCTGACAGAGCAGACCAATGATCTGGGGGTAGAGGCAGCCGAGGCAGCTACTAACCTGGAACGGGCAAACGAAGAACGCAGCCAGATTGCTGAACGCCTGTCTGAGTGCAAGCTCAAATTAGAGTCAGCCTCCGGTAGTGCCGGATGGTTGAACTCCCGCCAGTCTGCTCTTCAAAATGAAATCAAGGAGCTTGATGAAAGCTTGATCGCCGCTGCTCAAACCGAGCGGGTCTTAGATTTGACAGCTAAGCGTACCAGTCCGCTTTATGGAATTTACGAAGAACTGCATGCCGGTGCCAGTGCCTGGGCTGAACGCCTGCGCGACCAGGCTCAGCTCGAGCAAAGTGATTCCAAGAACCTGCGAGCGGTTATTGACGAAGCCACGCAAGCTGTCGAAACGGTACGCGGTGAACTGGCGGGTATCAACGAACGTCTGACAGAGGTACGTGTCGACAAAGCCCGCATGGAGAGCGAGGTCGAGCACGCCATCGGGCGGATTGTCACCGACAATGAAACTCCGCTCGAACTGGCTTTGGAAACTGCCTCACCCGACAACCGCCAGGCTGCTGAAGACAAGGCTGCCCAACTACGACGCAAACTCTCAACGATGGGAGCAGTCAACTATATAGCAGCCGAGGAATTCATTGCCATGCGTGATCGCCGTGACTATGTGTTGTCACAGATCGAAGACCTCAATGAAGCTCGTAAAGCTTTAGCCCGCATAGAACGAGCTCTCGAACGCAAGATGCGTAACCGCTTCCTGGAGACCTTCGAACAGGTTAACCGTAACTTCCAGGCGGTCTTCTCCACATTATTCCCCGGCGGATTCGGCCAATTGCTGCTGACCGAAGGTGATAACCCCGAAGAGAATGGTATTGAAGTCTCCGCCCAGCCCAAAGGCAAGCGTATCACCAAGCTTTCACTGATGAGTGGCGGCGAAAAAGCCCTGACCGCACTGGCCCTGCTGTTTGCTGTCTACCGCATTCGCTCGGTGCCGTTTTACATCCTCGACGAGGTTGATGCCGCGCTGGACGACATCAACCTGCAGCGCCTGATCGCCTACCTCGACACCATCCGTGACAACACCCAGTTGATCTTAGTCACCCACCAACGCCGCACCATGGAGTGCGCCGACATGCTCTACGGCGTGACGATGCAGGCAGCTGGGGTTTCCAAACTGGTCAGCCAGCGCCTGAACCAGGCTTTACGTTATGCTGGCGAAGAGGTGACTGAGGCTGAAGCATTTTAATATGTGGATAAAACCGTGACTATTATTATCCGAGACTCCTCACAGCCGAAACAAGAGGCAAGCTGACATGGCTGGCTTTTTTGATCGTTTGAAAGAAGGCCTCGCACGGACGCGCGAGGTGATGACCGAACAATTCAATGTCATTTTCGATCGTGGGCCGGACCTGGACACAAGGTTCTGGGAGGATTTGGAAGAAACCTTGATACTGGCTGACTTCGGTGGCCCAGCAACCATCGAGATAGTCTCACAACTTGAAGACACTGCTCGTCGGCTGGCACTGCCGGATGCGACAGCTGTCCTGGAACGCCTGGCTGAGTCGATTGCTGCTCAGTTCTGTGAGACAGACAATGATTTGTTAGAAACCACACCAGTCTGTTTGTTGTTTGTTGGAATCAACGGCTCCGGCAAAACTACAACCGTCGGAAAACTGGCGAAAGCGGGAGTCGACTCTGGTCGTAGGGTATTGCTGGGCAGTGCTGATACTTTTCGGGCGGCTGCTATCGAACAACTGGATATCTGGGCTGAGCGGGCTGGAGTCGAGGTTGTCAAGCGGCAACGTGGTGCTGACCCAGCCAGTGTCTCCTACGAGGTGATCGAGAAAGCAGAAGCCTGTGGAGCTGATTTGGTGTTGATTGATACTGCTGGCCGGTTGCATACTTCTGATGATCTGATGCGAGAGCTGATCAAGGTAGTCAACGTCACCCGAAAACGAGCAGGGGAGTGGCAGAAAACCAAAGCAGTCGATACTGTCTATACAGACATTGAAGCCTTGCCGGTCAAGACGGTTTTGGTGATTGATGCCACTACCGGGCAAAATGGCTTGGCTCAAGCCCGTGAGTTCAACAAAGCCCTGGACCTGGATGGCGTGATCATCACCAAACTCGACGGGACAGCCAAAGGTGGTATTACTGTGGCTATCTCCCACGAGCTCGGCTTACCAGTCTTGCGTGTCGGTATTGGGGAGAAGATCGACGATCTGAAACCTTTTGATGCTCTGGACTTCGCCCGGGCAATGGTTGGTCTGGACTATTAAATTCTCATTATCCGGTTAATTAACTAACTCCTTGCTAAACAGAGTGGGATTGCTGCCCACGAACTCTGCGATCAGCCGATTGACCACCTCAGGTTGATCCTGGTTTGAATTGTGAGAAGCTCCGTCAATGATATGCAAGCTGATCTGTGGATCAGACTCCGCCCAGGGAAAGACGGTCTTTTTTATGATGCCTGATTTGTCGTCTTCTCCACATAACAGTAAAACTGGTTGAGGGAAGCGCCAATTACTATCCTCATGCAAGCAGGCCATTGTCGCATTAATGATGTCGATGAACTCGCGCCTTGTTGATTGGCTTAAAACCTCACGGACATATTGGCGCACATCCTCGCGATTGCTGCAAGCAGCGGCACTCTGTTTGATCAGGGTTTTCATTGGATAGAGGTACATGATCGGACCAGCCAGTTTGATGAGCAGACGTTCGATTAATGTCAGACTGGAGGTGTTTCTCATGCAGTCGATCAGTACCAGCCTCTCGACTTTTTGGGGGTAGCGGTAAGCGATCTCCTGAGCCAGGTTGCCTCCCATTGATTGTCCGACGAGGATAGCCTGGTTGATATCATAGAGTCGGTACAGTTGCAGGCAATCAGCGATCATATCCTCAAAGTTGAATCGTTTTTCTGCTGGCAGCCTGGACAAACCATGGCCGCGGGCATCCCAGATTAACAGATGGAAAGACTCATCAAAAGCTTGGATTTGTGTTTCGAACATCTGATGGTCGATACCGCCGCCATGTAGGAGCATGACATATCTCTGACTGGTTCCTTTGCGGTACCAGTAATGGATTTTGCAATCACGATTATGAAAACTCAGGTGTTGTAGACTGGCCATGGTTGGCTGCTCTGTCTGTAGACTGGCTATGGTTGGCTGCTCTGTCTGTAGACTGGCCATGGTTAGCTCCTCTTTCTGTAGTAAAACCCCTGTATGACCTGATCATAGAAAAACCTAAAGAGCATGACGATGGTGATATGATGTAAGCAAACGTACTTACATCAAGCGAAACGCTTACACTGAGCTATGTATTACTGTAAGGCAAACGAGCTTGCTTCTCCAGATATGTAAAGGACATTACTGATGTTTGACAACCTCTCTGACCGGCTACAAACTATATTCAGTTCGCTGCGCTCGAAAGGCCGTCTCAGTGAGACCGACATCGATGCTGCCATGCGTGAGATTCGCCTGGCGATGCTGGAAGCTGATGTCAACTTCCGGGTAGTCAGGAGTTTTGTCGATGCTGTCAAGGTACGTGCCTTGGAGGCTGAGGTCTTAGAATCCCTGACTCCGGCTCAAAATGTCATCCGCATTGTGCTCGATCAACTGACCCAGTTACTGGGCAGTGACCAGGACCGGTTTACCATAACTCAACGCATCCCCAATGTCATCATGCTGGTCGGTTTACAAGGCTCTGGTAAGACTACAGCAGCCGCCAAGTTAGCATATCGCCTGAAGGGCCAGGGACACAACCCGTTGTTGGTTGCAGCCGATGTCTACCGGCCGGCGGCTGTTGAACAATTACAGACCCTCGGTGGTGAGATCGGTGTAGCCGTCTTTCGAGGAGATGGTGCACAGCCGGTGAATATCGCCAAGGCTTCGATTCAGGAAGCGATCGACACGTTGAAAAACGTAGTGATCATCGATACCGCCGGCCGTCTGCATGTCGATGAGCAGATGATGGATGAGGCCGCAAACATCAAAGCGGCGGTCAATCCCGACCAGATTCTGATGGTCGTCGATGCTATGACCGGCCAGGATGTAGTCAATGTAGCAGCCGCTTTTGCCGAGCGAGTCGATTTCGACGGTGTGATCATGGCCAAAATGGATGGAGACGCACGTGGCGGCGGCGCTCTGTCGATCCGGGCCGTCACCGGCAAACCGATCAAGTTCATTTCCGATGGCGAGAAGCCCTCATCCCTTGATGAGTTTCATCCTGATCGTATGGCCAGACGTATCCTGGGCATGGGTGATGTGGTCTCTCTGATTGAGAAAGCCCAGGCTGCTGCTGATGAAGAGATGGAACTGGAGGAGGCTGAGCGGATCGCACGTGCGGAACTGACCTTCGATGACTTTTTGATGATGAACCAGCAGATCCGGAAAATGGGAGGTGTTGCCAGCCTGATCAAAACCCTGCCGGGTGGAGACAAGGCACTGGGTTCAGGCCAGGTAGACGAGAAAGCTTTGGATCGCATGGTGGTCATCATCAATTCGATGACAGTGGAAGAACGCCAGAAACCAACCGTGCTCAACGGCTCTCGGCGAGCCCGCATCGCTGCCGGAGCCGGAGTACCGGTCACCCAAGTCAACCAACTGGTTAAACAATTCGACGAGACTCGTCGGATGGTAAAACGGATGGGTATGACTGAGACGATTGCTGGTGGAGGTAAGAAGGGGAAAAAAGGTAAGAAAGGCAAGAAGGCAAAACGGGGTATGCAGATGCCAGATTTGGGAGTGTTAGGAAAACTGTCGCCGGCTGATCTGCAAGGCTTGGAAGATTTCTTCAAGTGACCATGGCTGACATGAATGAAATCGTCGATCTGGCCAAGCCGGCATTTACAGCCGCAATGGCCAGTCTGAATGAAATCGTCGATCTGCTGAAGCGAGGCCAAGTAGTAGTGATCCCCACCGACACGGTATATGGGCTGGCATTACTGGTTGACGAGTCATCGGACCCAAATATCCTGTATCAGATCAAAGGCCGTCCAACCGAGAAATCGATTCCCTGGTTGATCGGTTCATTTTCAGATTTTTTGTTCTATTCCGAGTCGCCGCCGGATTGGGCTGTAACTCTGGCCAAACGCCATTGGCCTGGTGCTTTGACCCTGGTGTGCAAGGCTTCGGCT
>JAITUO010000076.1 GCA_031286245.1 Coriobacteriales bacterium | reverse complement strand
GTTGGCTGTGGCACTGGCCGTCACGGCTGCCAGTTTAGAGCAGATCGCCACAGAAATCCGCAATTTGCAAAAAACTGAAGTATTAGAGGCCGAAGAGCCGTTTTCTGCCGAACAGAAAGGCTCCTCGGCCATGCCCCATAAACGCAACCCCATCATCGCCGAGCGCATCTGTGGGCTGGCTCGTGTAGTCAAAGCCAATGCCCAGGTAGCTTTGGACAATGTTGCATTGTGGCACGAGCGTGACATATCACACAGCTCTGCTGAAAAAGTCACACTGGTGGACAGTCTGACTTTGCTCGACTACCTGCTGGACAAGACAACCTGGCTGGTCGATGGCCTGGTCATCCACCACGAGCGGTGCCTGGCAAACTTACAGGCCACACGCGGCCTGGTTTTCTCCAGCAAAGTATTATTGGCTCTGATCAACCATGGACTCAGCCGCGCAGACGCTTATAAAATCGTCCAGGATAACTCGATGGCAGTCTGGTCAGACATCCAAACAGCAGTCCCCGGGCTGAATTTACAAGAGCGGCTGGCAGCAGATATTGCCTGTCCATTGACAGAGGCCGAGCTGGAAGCAGTGTTCGATCCACAGGCATTTTTGAAAAACTGCGATGTGCTTTTTGAACGGTTGGAGAGCTTGGGTTTTTAGTTAGCAACCTCGGACTGACGGCATTTATATAGGGAGAAAACCGAGAGGGGAGTCGATGGCGAAAGCGAAAGTCAACTATGATGAATTCATGTCAGCAGTCGCACCAGAGCATCAAGGTTTTGCTGACAACTTGCATAATTCGATGCTGGAGCAAGGTTGCTCCGCGAAGATCGAATTGAAACCCAGTGGGTACTTTATTTCCTACACCCATATACAGACAAAAAAGAAGACCGTGAACCTGTTATTCAGAAAAAAAGGAATGATCACCCGTATTTATGGTGAGAATATCGGCCATTATCAAACGTTTATGGACAGCTTGCCACCAGAGATGGTTGAGGCGATAGAGAAGGCACCAGTTTGCAAACGGCTGATTAATCCAGACGACTGTTGGTCGAAGTGTACGATGGGTTATGACTTTACTATCCGCTCCGAACACTTTCAGAGATGCAAGTATCATTGCTTTGAGTTTGTCGCCAGCCTTGACAGTAATCCCTATGTGCTGGAATTCGTAAAAAATGAGGTCTTGGCGCGAAACGCCCAGTGAGGCCGCCTTTAAGCTTTCCACCCGGGCTTCTCAACATTTGTGCTTTCTCCTGCTTTTGTTCCCTCAAAAGTATTATATTAAGAACAGACTGGACTTAAGGCAAATAGCTGCCTTCCAGCAACTACAGGCAGCTACTGCAAACTGATACCAGATATGCGCTGCCCATACCGTTTTTGACAGGCTGTTGCTATCGGTGATCAATAGAGACCAGGCATTGCCTCAGTAGCATTGCCTCAGCGGCTTGCATCAACGGCATCGCATCAGCAGCAGTGCCTGGCCTTTGATTGCCCCCCGTCCAGATTTTTATTGAGTCAAAGCAGTACCACGAAGCAGTACCACGATATTGTTTTAGAGTAAAACCCAGGGAAGTTCGAAGAGATGAGGGAAATATGATGAGAATCCTGATCGACGATGAAAAATGCCTGGCTTGTCATTCATGTGAGATCGCTTGCTGCGTCGCACATTCAAAAGCCAAGGCGCTGTACGGAGCGGTCTTTGAGGCTAAGCTGCCTCACAGTCGGATGCATGTCGAGTCCGGTGGAAAAGGGCGCGGTTTTCCACTCTCATGCCGCCATTGCCAAGACCCTCAATGTGTCCGGGCCTGTGTGACCAAAGCGTTGACACTAGGTTCCGATGGCGTCGTGCAATACAACGAGCAGAAATGCATCGGTTGTCTGATGTGTTTCATCACCTGCCCGTTTGGTGTCATTGAAGAAGATATATATGGGGATAAGCCCGCGGACTACAGCATCAGTAAATGTGATCTATGCGTATCGCTTAAGCGTGATCCAGCTTGTGTCGAGGCTTGCCCGACCAAAGCCCTGATACTCTGTGACCCCGATTCGTTCAGCAGATCCAGACGTGTTAAATATCTGGTGGAGTTAGTCGACTCAACCGATTTATAAACAAACACAACCCTTATAAAGGAGGAACCGATGTCAGACGAGAAACACCAGCACAGCCATAGTCATGAGCATAGTCACAGCCACGAGCACAGCCATCTTGGTGTCGAAACCATCGACCCGGCGGCTGCTGAGATGATCGAAAAAGCCAACCGCGAGCATGTCGAGACAACCTGGGACCGTTACGAACAGCAAAAACCTCAGTGTGGTTTCGGTGAACTGGGCGTTTGTTGCCGAAACTGCCTGCAGGGACCCTGCCGTATCAACCCTTTCGGTGAGCCGAAAGAAGGCATCTGCGGTGCCACAGCCGATCTAATTGTCGCTCGCAATCTGTTACGTACCATCGTTGGCGGTGCTTCATCACATACCGATCATAGTTATATGGCGATTCAATGTCTAAAACTGGCCGCTGAGGGAAAGGCTCCCTACCAGATAGTTGGCACCGATAAAATCGCCACAGTTGCTGCCAAATTGGGAATCGATGTTGCTGGACTGACCACCAACGAAGCCGCTCATGCCATCACCTTGGCTGCCTTGGCCGACTTCGCCAACTGCTCAGATCAGCCGATGTCCTGGTTGGCTGCTACTGCTCCCGCCGAACGGGTACAGGCTTGGGGCGAGCTTGGCATACTTCCCACAAACCCGGACCGCGAGATCCGCACCGCGATGCATCAAACCTCAATGGGGGTTGATGGTTCGCCAGTTAACCTCTTGCTGAGTTGTCTGAAGCTGGGGCTGGTCGACGGTTATGCCGGCTTGCAGATCGGCACCGACATTCAGGATATCTTGTTTGGTATCCCATATCCTGTTAAGTCCGAAGCCAACCTGGGAGTGCTCAGCCATGACAAAATCAATATCGTGGTTCATGGCCATATGCCGGAAGTCTCAGAGAAAATAGTCGAATGGGCTCGTAAACTTGAAGGCGAAGCAATCGCTGCTGGGGCCGCAGGTATCAATATCGCTGGAATCTGTTGTTCGGGCAATGAGGTCTTGATGCGCCAAGGTATCCCGCTGGCTGGTAA
The DNA here is from genome assembly GCA_031286245.1 of Coriobacteriales bacterium. Taxonomy (GTDB): domain Bacteria; phylum Actinomycetota; class Coriobacteriia; order Coriobacteriales; family UBA8131; genus WQXZ01. The sequence goes on along the minus strand of JAITUO010000076.1, from coordinate 577 downwards.
CTACCTCAGCCAGGAGCTGGCGATCATCACCGGTGCCGTCGAGGTGATGGTCGTAGATGTCCAATGCTTCATGCCTTCAATCACCAAAGTGGCGTCCTGCTACCACACCAAGGTTGTGACTACCACTCCAATTGGCCAACTACCCGATGCCGAACACATCCCCTTCACTCCTGAAAGTGCTGACGAAAAGGCTCAGCAGGTGATCCGGATGGCAATCGCTGCTTACGCCAGACGCGACCCCTCAAAGCTCCAAATACCTGCCTACAAGTCCGAGGCCTGGGGTGGATTCAGCGTCGAGACCATAGTTCAAGCTCTGTCTGCTCTTGATGCCACTAACCCCCTCAAGCCACTGGTCGATAACATCATTGCCGGTAATATACTTGGTGCTGTTGGAGTCGTCGGTTGCAACAATGTCAAAGTCACCCAAGACCAGACTACCGTCGAGATGGTTAAGGATCTGCTCGCCAATAATGTCTTGGTGGTGGCAACCGGTTGTACTGCACACGCCCTGGCTAAGTATGGTTTCCTGGCACCGGAAGGTGCAGCAAAATATGCTGGCGAGAAGCTCTTGGCCGTT
>JAITUO010000070.1 GCA_031286245.1 Coriobacteriales bacterium | reverse complement strand
TGCAAAAAACATTGTCTCTTTATTGGTGAGCGAGAATGCTTTGCCTGAAGGTTGCGCCCTGCTATCTTTCACGATAGAAGGGAAGAATGGTCATGCTGATATGAATAATGCATATGGTGATGCTATTACTCTAACTGGAACAGCAGGTGAGTACATGCGTGTAGGCTGTCTGGTGAATACATTGCTGGTCTTTTATGACTTGGATACTATCACTCTTACTGTTGAAGGCCAGACGATAACAACTGGACATGTCATATACGACTCACCTTTGCGTTTCTATGAGAATTTTTAGCGACCGACTGAATAACAGAACCGCTGTTTCTTAGGGGGTTCTTAGGTGGTTCTTAGGGGGGTTCCTAGGAGGTTCTCTAGATGTCCTCGTAGATATTTCTGCTCCAGTCACGACCTAACCAAACCGTTTTCAAGTGTCTGCTGTGGTATTATGCTTTAGCACTATTGCGGAGAGCTGACCGAGAGGCCGAAGGTGCTCGCCTGCTAAGCGAGTAACGGGCAAAACCCGTTCCAGGGTTCGAATCCCTGGCTCTCCGCCATCCGTTTGCACTTCTAAAGACAACCTCACTCTTAAACATTTTAAGCCGAAAAAGACCAGTATCAGGCTTAGCCATTTTGCATATTGATAGCCGTGTCATACTCTCCAATACCTATTAGCCCAAAAATGATTAAAATTCATCGGCTGTCAGGTCTGTTTGTAACAGTTATGTGCAAAGCCTGAGTATTATGTACAATAGTCTCGGTTGAAAATGATTCTGCCCTTCGGCAGAAAATCAAATGAATAAATGGGAAAGAGAGGGATCATGATGGAATTGAGGAAAGCCATCGTCGTCAAAAAGCCCAGACAGAAAATCGTTTTATTGATGTCGTTTTTGCTGGTATTGACAGCATTACCAACGTCTATCATCTCAGCAATCGCAACCCCCGATGATTTGCTTTCAGCTATCGATTTAGCTGATGACCCAGCAGTGACTGAAGATGAGCCGGCGGATGGTTTTTCTGATTCTGAGGGCTTTCCGATCGATGACAATTCGATAGACGATCTTTCAGCAAACCCGGGGCAATCAGATGACACCTCATCTGTTGAAGATGGGCTGAGCGGTCTGATCCCCAGCGGTCTTCTCCCCATTGTAGATAATGACTCCCCGAGCTTACCGGCTTTGGTTGACGACAGCTTACCGGGAATTCAACCACAAGCCAACCTGGAGTGGAAAGACGGCAATCCACCGACTGTTGCGGATGGGGATTATATCGCCATCAGTGGATCGCCAAGTGGCACCTTGGTTGTTCCTGCAGGTTTTCAAGTGGTGATCACTGGTTCTGTGACCAATGCCAGCCAAGGTCTGAAACTGAATATCGCCAGCGGGGCAACAGTCTTTTGGCGAGCAGACCTGATCGGCTCAGCAGCTAATGCAGATGGCTACCTGATTACCATTGATGGCCCTGGTAGCTTTGATGCCAAGGAATGCCAGATCACCAACAGCGGACAGGGCGGTGCGCTGAGCATTTTAGGTGCGAGGCAGAAAGTACTACTCAACGATAATGCTTTGATCAGCTCTGAGGCTAATGGCAACCCAGTTTTCATAGCTGCTGATGGAGTCATTTTAATCATGTATCCACATAGCAGTGTCATCAGCTCAACTGACACCGCTTTTGCTGCTATCCAAATCGACGATGGATTGTCTGATGTCATCATCGAAATCAACGACAGCCTGGTGAAGGCCGATAAAAAGGGCAATGCCATTAGTGATGGCACAGGTGCCGGGCTGCCCAACAATCAAACCCAGATTGGATTGAATGATTCAGCGGTTGTCTCCAGCAATGATACGGCGATTTATTCCAATGGAGTGGGATCTACTATCGAGGTCAACTACAGCACCGTTTCCAGTCCAAACTCCACTTCTACCCTACCCGTCATACATACCGTCAATCTAGAGAGCGGCAGTGTCACGATCGACCATTCTAAGGTCTCTACAGTATCGACCAACAGCCAAGGTCATGCCATACAGTCAACAGGTTCTGTAATTTTGCGTCATAGCGAAGTAAGCTCAGTTAATGGTACTGCCATCAAACAAGTCGGCAATGACAAGGTCATTACCAACCTCAACAGTACTGTAGAAGCCACTGGAAGTGGCACAGCGGTAAGTATCGTACCTGCTGATCCCCATTCGGATGACAGTTATTACTTCATGTACAGTGGTTTTACACTGGCAAAAACTGGAAACGCTATTCATTTTTCCGGAGATTACCCGAAAGTCTCAGTTTCCGGAGGCCTCGTGTTTGCCTATGGTACAGAGGTCTGGGGAGAAAACAATGTCATTTTCTTTGAAAACAACTTGGGATCAAGTAGTGCTAATGAAATAGGCGGATTAGCGATCGCCTGGAGCGGTACCAGCGGAGCAGAGTATAACTCCGGCAGTTCAACTGATCTATCTTATATACCCGCAAGCGCTTATTGCGTGTGTTGGCGCAATTTCAATGGAGTTGGTTGTATCGACTATTCCGAAGGTGGTACTAATGGCTATTATCCGTTGGATGTCACTGTTCTAGATGACGTAGATCACGGTCTGATCTTTGATTCGTTTTCCGGCAAAATGTACCTGGATATGAATGACAATCAAAAGCTGGACTTGGGTGTTGACACCGAGTTCACCGCAGGCCAAGGTACGACATGGCAGGCAGAACCTAACAAGCTGACATTGGATGGTTTCAACTGGCAGACCTCAAAACCTTGGGCCTTGTTAATACTCGGCAATAACACTGAAATCGTCATCAGTGGTAATAACAGCTTTATTTCGACTTTTTATGGTCATAGTCTATCCTATGGTATATATGCATCATATCCTTATCATGAATTAAGCATCACTGGCTCCGGTACTCTGGCTGCTACCAGCGGCAGTACACCAGGAGCCCAGTCGAGCACAGTGATGGCTGGTATCGCTTGTCACAAGCTGAGTATCACTGATGCCACAGTCATTGCTACCGGTGGTTCCGTGCCAGATAACGCAT
>JAITUO010000027.1 GCA_031286245.1 Coriobacteriales bacterium | reverse complement strand
CGGATTAGGCCGGACTATCAACAACAGCAGTGATGCTCCTGCCATGGCAACTGCAGCGGATTCCAGGTTCACATATTGGTGCACCACGAAACCGATCACTGTCAGCCCCATCACAACCATAGCTTTGATTGCCAGCGGCTTATCTTTCAACTCATCACTTGGGTCGAGCTCCATCAAACGCTGTCGGCTTTCGGAGGTGACCTTGAGCTGCTTGCGATACATCAGCCATAAAATCAACAAAACCACGACCATGATGATTGCGATCACTGGAGCTTGGTTAAAGAAAAAATCCATGAAGCCCAGGCCAGCAGAAGAGCCGATCAACAGGTTTGGAGGATCCCCGATCAGAGTCGCTGTTCCACCGACATTGCTGAGCATGATCTCTGAAAAAACAATAGGCAATGGCTCAATCTCCAGTTTATGGGCGATTGAAATACTGATCGGCACAGTCAGCAGAATCATCGTCACATTATCGATAAATGCCGACATGATGGCAGTCATGGCAGACAGAGAGATCAGTATGAACATCGGGTTGCCTTTGCCGAGCTTAGCTATACTCACAGCACCGAACTCGATTATGCCGGAATCTTTTGTCAATCCGACAATCAGCATCATTCCAACCAATAATCCGATCACATTGAAGTCAATCGACTTGATTGCCATTTCGTACGTAACAATGCCTATAACCAGCAGCAGTGCGGCTCCGAACAGAGCGATCAAAGTGCGATGGATCTTCTCTGAGATGATGATTGCATAGGTAACAAGAAAAATTGCTACTGCTACTGCTACTTGTACATTGCCTGCCATATTTATCCTGCCTTTGTAGTCTGCCTGACTAGATAATCAGCCGTCATTACTTCAATTAAGTGTGGATCAGAACTGGGAGGTTTGCTCGGAAACAACTGGTGCTCGCTGGTAAACCTTCAACACAGTCGCTTCCATAAACCCAACGTGACATGTTATCAGAAGGTCAAGCCAACCTTACTTGGAATGATGTATTAACCAGTAAGGCTTGTCTGCCGCTAGTCTTGTCAGCGCTTGTCTGTTGTACTGGCGCTAAAGAAACCTCGAATTCGATAATTGCACGTTTTTCCCTGACTTCTATGCGACTGTATAGCCTATAAAGATGCAATCCTGGGAATTTCGGAGTTTCTGGCCAAAAAGAGGCCTCATGTATGGCTGTTTGACCTTTTTTGCGAGATCCGGTTTTCTCCACAATTTAAAAGTGCTGGTAGATGAGTTGAATCAAAATTCAATAAGTGTGAAACCGATAGAGAACTATACATGAGGGCTCTTTTTGGCCAAAAACTCCGAAATTCCCAGGATTTGCCAATTTACGCTCAGAAAACGGAGATCTGGCAGACATTTTAGGGACAAGTGCTTGCGGATGTGAAAGCCCGATATCATCCCTATACCAATGATTCCAGTACAGTATGTTCAGTGGAATTAGCGCTCCTGTAGGGTCAAAGCCTGTCACAGCTCGCCGAGCCTCGCTAAAACAAAGCCGCCCTACAGGAGCGAATAATCTACTATTTCGTTGGTTCAAACCTTACTTGTAGAAATCGTAGCGCAAAGCTTCGAATTCTGAAATCACCCAGCGAATGCGTTGCTTCTCCAGCTCGGTAGCTGCGCCATTCATCTCAGGATCGCTGGCAAACATGCCAAAGCCACCGCCGGTAGCCATCTTCACCAGATGCTCGCGGAAGATGGCACGAACTTCCTCTTCACTGGCTTCTTCCGGGATCAGACGTACATCATAAGATTGGATCAAAGCCAGGTTGTTACCGAACTTCTCCTTAATAGCATACATATCATTGGAGGTTTGCACCGGCTCCCAGGCAGTGACACCCATATCGACCAGTTCGTCTAAGAACAGCTCGAAATGCCCGCAGTTGTGATGGACGACCGGGATCCCAGCTTCTAAAAACACTTCGCAGAAGCGCCGCCAATACGGAGCAAACAGCTCTTTGAACTGGGGTAATGACACAAACGGGTTACGTTCATGGGCGATATCGTCGCCAAACCAACCATAATCAGGCTTGTAGAAGTGGACATACTTCTTGCACAGTGGAATTGCCCAATCACTTAAGTACTCCATCAGCGCCTTGACTTCATCTGGCTCCTCACAGCAAGCCACCAGGCCTTCGTCGAAACCCATGAAGGCCATCAGGGACTCAAAATAGCCGACACTGGGACTGACTCCACCAGCGACCGGCAGATTGGGATCCCAGTTGTCCCTGAAGCTTTTGGCTGACGCTTCCCAGTCGTAGTCCGAGAAATCCGGCACCTTAATGACATCACGCCATTTGGTGATGTCTTTTAAGATAAAATCGTGGGTCTTCGGCATTGCCGCCTTAGTGGGATTGTTCTCGACCACCCATTCCACCCCAAACCAGTCGATGCCTGAGCCATCTTCGAACTGCTCCTTCATAAAGAACGGCGGAGCGCCCATGATCCCCCAGAAGATATCGTAGTTTGGAATGTATTCTGGCACCTGCTTGTTCAGTAACAACAATAGATTGTCTTTTGTGCTTAACATTATTAGCCTCCAATCATTGGCCCAGACGGCCATTCTCCCTGCTAGAAAAGTCTACCGGGTTTCTCACCGGTACCATGATTGTAAAGTATCTATAGATACCGACATGCAGCTATGTGCAATATAGACATATTGAAAGCTATAGATCACCAGTAAACAGGCTTATCAGCCAAGTAACAATATGTGGAGAAACCCACATGGTGGCCCCCTGGTTACTATTCTGGTCAGCATTGAGGGCCCGTCGTTTCGACGGATTTATCGACGGGCTTGTCGGATTGTCGGGCCAGCACAGAGGGCCCGTCACTTGGACAGGCCCTCTAGCAATATCCTTCATGCAGGTTTATTTGTAGAAATCGTAACGCAGAGCCTCGAATTCAGCAATCACCCAGCGGGTGCGTTGTTTCTCCAGCTCGGTAGCCGCGCCATTCATCTCAGGATCGCCGGCGAACATGCCATAACCGCCACCGGTAGCCATTTTCACCAGATGCTCACGGAAGATGGCACGCACTTCCTCCTCACCAGCTTCTTCCGGAATGAAGCGGGTGTCATAACCTTCGATCAAAGCCAGGTTGTTACCGTACTTCGCTTTGATGGCATACATGTCGTTGGAGTTCTGCACCGGCTCCCAGGCAGTGACTCCCATGTCGACCAACTCGTCCAAGAACAGTTCAAAGTGTCCGCAGTTGTGATGAACGACTGGTATGCCAGCCTCCAGAAACACCGCGCAGAACCGCCGCCAATACGGAGCGAACAGCTCTTTGAACTGGGGCAATGACACGAATGGATTGCGCTCGTGAGCGATGTCATCACCGAACCAGCCATAATCTGGTTTGTAGTAATGTACATATTTCTTACAAAGCGGGATCGCCCAATCACAGAGGTACTCCATCAGCGCCTTAACTTCTTCAGGTTCCTCGCAGCAAGCTACCAGACCTTCATCAAAGCCCATGAAAGCCATCAAAGCCTGAAAATATCCAACACTGGGGCTAACACCACCGGCGACCGGTAAGTTGGGATCCCAGTTGTCCCTGAAACCTTTAGCAGCAGCCTCCCAATCAAAGTCAGAGAAATCGGGGACTTTGATGACATCGCGCCATTTAGTGATGTCCGTCAGAATAAAATCGTGGGTCTTCGGCATCGCTGCCTTCGTGGGATTGTTCTCGACCACCCATTCTACGCCGAAATAATCGACACCAGAGCCATCTGGATTCATGACCTTCATGAAGAAGGGTGGGTTGCCCATGATGCCCCAGAAGATGTCGTAGTTCGGAATATACTCCGGCACCTCCTTGTTCAACAAACGTAATAGATTATCCTTTGTATTCAGCATTACATACCTCCATTCGAATTCCCTTATTGAGAAGGTCATTTGACCTTCTCAATGCTCTGCCAAATTGTATAGCATTAACGTCTCTCATCGTATCGAAACCAGGCAGGTAGTTACGGCCCGGCTGACTATTTGACCTTTATGCAGAACACTTTGTGTGGAGAAGTACGCTACAGTCGCGATTGTTTATATGACTGGTACAAAAAAGCCATGCTGGCTTGATGGTATCAAGCCAGCATGGCAGGTCAAATTGTCTAGCAAGCCTTAGACTAATTGAAAGAGCAGGGGGAGTTAACTGCCATTACCTATTTCTTTAAAGTATACGCCAGGTAGTTGTATGGGCATGTGTAATGCTTGTTGTTAGCATACTGCAGCACCTCGGCGACATCTGAGCACAGCTCAGCAAAAGCCTTCATACCGGGACTTGATTCTACTGTTTTTGACTCTACGTTAGTCTGCACATCTACTTTATCCATTGTTCATCCTTTCAGTTGTTCGAACAATATCTGAGGTTGATCTTTTAGACCAGTTCTTGCTGACCTGATCAATAAGCAAACCTCAGGTTGCCTATGATTTGTTCATGTGATATCTGCTCGATATCACACCCCTGACTCTGTCGTGGGTCAGCAAACAATAGCTGCACCGAAATAAAAACAAACCGCGTTCGTCGCCAACAGGTAACGAACGCGGTTTA